>NZ_BAEU01000124.1:0-178994 GCF_000246875.1 Halomonas sp. KM-1 | reverse complement strand
AACGCGCGTCTTTTGCTGACCCAATTCGAGCGCACCCCGCTGCTGGTACGGCTGCTCAACCAGGCCGGCGTACATGCCCGCGAGGTGAGCGGGCTGATGCTCGAGGATGGCCGCCGCCGGCAGTCGCTGACATCCTGGATCATGGTGTTCGAGGACGAGCAGAACTGGACCCTGTTCAATCCCCGTACCGCCGACCAGGGGCAGCCGGACAACCTGCTGCTGTGGGAAGCCGGCGGGCGCGCCGTGCTCGAAGTTCAGGGCGGGACCAATTCGCGCGTGACCTTCTCGATGCTGTCGCGCAATCAACCGGCAGCGGCGGCGGTGCGCAGCCAGTTGGCGGACGATACCCTGCTCAACTTCTCGATCCACAGTCTGCCGCTGGAGGAACAGGCCCTCTTCCAGACCATCCTGTTGATCCCCATCGGGGCTCTGGTGGTGGTTTTCCTGCGCATCATCGTCGGCATCAAGACCTCCGGCACTTTCATGCCCGTGTTGATCGCCCTCGCCTTCATTCAGACGACTCTGCCAACCGGCATGATCGGTTTTCTGTTGATCGTGGCGGTGGGACTGGTGATACGTAACTACCTCTCCTACCTCAACTTGCTGCTGGTGGCGCGAGTGTCGGCGGTCATCATCACGGTGATCGCGATCATTTCTCTGTTTTCGGTGCTATCGTATCGAGTGGGACTCAATGCAGGCCTGACGATCACCTTCTTCCCGATGATCATCCTGGCCTGGACCATCGAACGGATGTCGATCCTGTGGGAGGAAGAGGGTCCCAAGGAGGTCTTGATTCAAGGCGGCGGAAGCCTCATTACCGCCATACTGGCGTACCTGGCCATGAACAACCCCTGGATACGCCATCTCACCTTCAACTTCCTGGGCGTGCAGCTCATCATCATGTCGCTGATCCTGCTGTTGGGTAACTACACGGGATATCGGCTGCTCGAGCTGCGACGCTTCAAACCGGTCACCGAGGATTGAGTCCCATGTGGGCACGACCGAAGCAGCTCAAGCTCCGAGGCATCATCGGCATGAATCGGCGCAACATCCGCTATATCGGGCGCTACAACAGCCGGCGCTTGTACCCGCTGGTGGATGACAAGCTGAAAACCAAGCTGCTGGCGGAAAAACACGGGATCACCACACCGGCGCTGATCGGCACCGTGTCCACCCAGTTCGGCGTCAAGGCGCTGGGCAGCATGATTGCCGGTCATCCGGGGTTCGTCATCAAGCCCGCCAAGGGTAGCGGCGGCAAGGGCATCCTGGTCATCGAACATGTCGATGGAGAGAGTTTCATCAAGCCCAGCGGTGCCCGCCTGAGCATCGAGGATCTCCATCGCCACGTCTCGAATATCCTCTCCGGTCTCTATTCGCTGGGCGGTACGCCCGACGTGGCCATGATCGAGGGGTTGATCAACTTCGACGAGAAGCTCTCCGAGTACACCTACGAAGGCGTACCCGACATTCGCGTGATCATCTTCCGCGGCTATCCGGTGATGGCCATGATGCGTCTCTCCACGGCGGCTTCCGACGGCAAGGCCAACCTGCACCAGGGTGCAGTGGGCGTGGGGCTGGACATTGCCACGGGCACGGCGGTACGCGGCGTCCAGTTCGACCGTACCAGGCGCGACCATCCCGATACCGGCCATGAGCTCGCCAGCCTGCGGATTCCCGACTGGTCCAACCTGCTGGAACTGGCGGCCGGCTGTTACGAGATGACGGGGCTTGGCTATCTGGGCACCGATATGGTCATCGATCGCAACCGTGGGCCCATGCTGCTGGAGCTCAATGCCCGCCCCGGCCTGGCCATTCAGATGGCCAATGGCGAAGGGTTGCGTGCGCGTCTGGACCTGGTGGAGAAGCAACCCGAAGGAGTGAGCGTCAAGGAGCGAGTCGCCTTCTCGCAGCGCCACTTCGCGCGTCATGGCGAACTCAAGGCGCTTCCTGAGCCCGTGCTGGCCGAGGCAAGCCTCAGCACGTAGAATGAATGCCATTCCCTAAACATCGGCTCTACCATGACCGACGCTACTGCCCTGCTTGCGCAGGCCGAAAGACAATGCCAGCTTCGTGGGGTTCGCTTCACCCCGATCAGGCGCCGCGTGCTCGAGATGATCGCGGCAACCAGCGGTGGTCTGAAGGCCTATGAGTTACTCGACCGGCTCGCCGTCGAGCATGCCGCTGCCCGCCCGCCGACCGTTTATCGTGCGCTCGATTTTCTGATCGAACAGGGGCTGGTGCACCGCATCGAGTCCCTCAATGCGTATGTGGCCTGCCCCTGCCCCGAGCATGCTCACGGCTTCCAACTGCTGATCTGTCGTCACTGCGGCCGCGTCGAAGAGCTGCATCTGGATGACGTCAATGCGCAGCTGAGCACCCGGGCGCGGGAACTCGGGTTTCGCGTCGAGCGTCAGACCATCGAACTCCTGGGCAGCTGCGACCTTTGCCTTGCCGCGCCGGCAAGAGACGACAAGCCAGCCACTACGGAAACGTCATGAGCGATACCTTCAAACAGCTCGAGCGCGCCGAGCTCGATGCCCGCCTCCCCATCGAGCGCGTATTGGCGGAAGTGCGCTTCAATCAGGACGGTCTGATCCCGGCCATCGCTCAGCAGCACGATAGCGGCGAGGTGCTGATGATGGCATGGATGAACCGTGAGGCTCTCGAAGAGACCCTGGCCAGCGGGCGTGTCTGCTACTGGTCGCGCTCGCGGGGCAAGCTGTGGCGCAAGGGGGAGTCTTCCGGTCAGCAGCAGCATCTGCGTGCGGCCAGCCTCGATTGCGATGGCGACACCCTGCTGCTGCAGGTGGAACAGAGCGGCCCGGCCTGCCATACCGGCCGGCGCAGCTGCTTCTACGTAGCGCTGGAGGACGGCGAAGCGAGGATCACCAGCGAGCCGCTGATCGATCCTGACACCCTGTACGGCAAGCCGTCGAAGGAAGGCTGAGCGTGACTCGCCCGACGGCCTGGCTGCAGCGCCTCGGCGGGTTGATGGCGCGCGCCCTGGGGCTGGCGATGATCGCTCTCGTCAGGCTCTATCAACTGGTTCTCAGTCCTCTGCTCGGCCCACGCTGCCGCTACTGGCCCAGCTGTTCCCATTACGCCGTCGAGGCCGTTCAGGTGCACGGTCCGTTGCGCGGCGGCTGGCTGGCGGTGAAGCGCATCGTACGCTGTCATCCCGGCAGCGATGGCGGTATCGACCCCGTGCCGGGCGGGCCCAGCGAACGCCTGTGCCGCGAAGATCCGGAGCTCGACGAGCACTATCGCTGCTGCTCGCAGCACGTGACCAAGCATTGAAGATGGCGTAGGGTGCGCCCGACCGCCGCCATCACCTTACCCTGCCCTTGCATCCGTCCTGCATCTTCCTCGCTGTAGTCGTCCCACTGTAGTAGCCCGCTACCACCCTCACCCGGTTCGCCCGTGCCAGACTGCTCAATGGCACACCCAACACAACGAGCCGATGAGGAAACACGCCATGTCTGCCAAGCGACTGCTTTTGCTTTGCGGCGATTTCGCCGAAGACTATGAAACCATGGTGCCGTTCCAGGCGCTGCAGGCCGTGGGGCACCGCGTCGATGCCGTCTGCCCGGACAAGCGGGCAGGCGAAAGTATCGCCACCGCCATTCACGACTTCGAGGGCGACCAGACCTACAGCGAGAAACCCGGCCACCGCTTTACCTTGAACGCCGATTTCGCCGCCGTCGACCCTGCCGACTATGACGGCCTGGTGGTCGCCGGCGGGCGTGCTCCCGAGTACCTGCGCCTCAATGAGCGGGTCATCGAGGTGGTGCGTCATTTCTTCACCGAAGACAAGCCGGTGGCGGCGATCTGTCATGGCGCTCAGCTGCTGGCTGCGGCACGGGTGCTGGAAGGCCGCACCTGTTCGGCCTACCCCGCCTGTCGGCCCGAGGTGGAGCTGGCCGGTGGCCGTTATGCCGATATCGCCGTGGACGATGCCGTGACCGACGGTAAGCTGGTGACGGCGCCCGCCTGGCCCGCTCACCCCGCCTGGCTGGCCCAGTTCCTCGCCGTACTGGGAACGCGTATCGAACTTTGAACGGTCAGTGCTGGCCACCTTGCCCTGGCTCGCGACCGGCGCCATGCTGAAGGCATCGTCGCGAGCCGGATCAGGGGGAAAGAGTCATGTGCAGGCTTTTCATCGGTGCCGAAGCAGATCTCTGGGAGCCGCAGACGCGCTCCATGCGTATCGATGGCGTTTCCACCAGCGTGCGTCTGGAGCGCTTCTTCTGGGCGGTACTCGAAGAGGTGGGCAGGCGTGACGGACTGTCACTCAGTCAGCTGGTGGCCAGGCTGGCGCGGGAGTGCGCCGAGGCCGGCCACGATCCCGCCAACTTCGCTTCCTTTCTGAGGGTGTGCTGCGGCCGTTATCAGGCGCTGCAGCTGGCGGGTGAGATCCCCGCGCAGCCGGATGTGGCCATCGCCAGCCTTGACGCCGAAGGCATACTGGCCAGGGAGCGGCGACGCCATGCCGCGGGGCGGCGCGCAGCGAGACCTCAGGCGGCCTCGCTCTCGGCGACTTCGTAGATCTTTGCCAGCATGGCGTGCAGACCGTTGCTGCGCGTCGGCGACAGGTGCTTGTCGAGCCCCAGATCCTGCAGGAAGTGAGGGCTGGTGCTGCGGATCTCGGCCGGCGGGCGGTCGTTGAAGATGCGCATCAGCACGGCAATCAGCCCGGAAACGATGGCGGCATCGGATACCGCGTCGAAGTGCAGCGCCTCGCCTTCGCGGCGATGGTGAATCCAGACGTTGGATTGACAGCCCTGGATCTTGCGCTCCGGGGTCTTCCACTCCTCGGGAAACGGCGGCAGCTGTTTGCCCATGTCGATGATGTACTGGTAGCGGTCCATCCAGTTGTCGAACATCTCGAACTCTTCCAGCAGTGCCTGCTGGGCCTGCTCGGCCGTGGCTTCGGTGGTCATGTGGCCTCCCGTGATGACTCGAAGGTCATTATACCGGTTCGGGCGCCCTGCCGGGCAAACCGTGAGCGGCTTGTTGACGATGCCACTCCTCGTCTTCGGTGTGCAGGTATTGCGCCGTGGTGTCGAGCCGCGCGTGGCGTGCGGTGCTGGCCAGGTAGCGCAGCTCGACCCCGGCCTGAGCCTGATGGGTCAGCGAGGTGTGGCGCAGCCAGTGCGGCGTGGCGGCGCGCAGCCGTGCCACCTGAGCGGCAGCCGTCTCGCCGGCATCGGCTTGCAGGGCGTCGGCGGCGGCGTGAAAGGTGCTGCGAATCAGCCGGTAGAGCTGGTTGTCACCCAGGCGGCGCTGGCCGTCCAGCCCGCGCAGCAACGCTCCGGCTTCTCCGAGCTTGGGATGGCGCGAAAGCCCCAGCGTTTCCCGCCACTGCTCCAGCAGCTCCAGCATGTCGGGCGGTACGGGAATGCGTGCCAGCTTGTCGCCCTTCCCCACCACGCGCCACCACCAGCGTCCTTCGCGTAGGAAGAAGTCGCTCATCTCGGCGGCGGCCATCTCGCCGATACGCGGTGCCAGCAGATAGGCAAAGCCGAAGATCAGTCGCCGTCGTTGGTGGAGATAGTGCTCCCTGAGGCTGGCCTCCTGGGTCGGTGGCTCGTTCAGCCACTGCCATAGCCACTCCCACAGCGGCCGCTCCAGGTAGCGCTCGATGCCGGTCTGGCGGTTGTCCAGTCGACGGCGCTTGTCGCGCATCAGGCGAAAGGGGTTGTGTGCCAGCCACCCCGCTTCCACCAGCCAGGCGAACATGCCCTGCAGGATCACCAGGCTCTGCCGCCGACTGCTGGGCGACAGCGGCCCGCGGAACGGGCGCCAGTCGGGAGCATGGCGCGGCCGCGGCGGCCCTACCCAATGCTCGCGCGGTGTGGGGGAGGCCAGAAACGCCTCATAGGCATCCAGGTCGTGACGGCGCAGTTCGGCCAGCCCCCGCCCTTCCCGTTCCAGCCACAGCAGTAGCCGCTCGGCCTCGCGGCGATAGGCGCGCAGCGTTCGCGGACTGTCGCGATATTCGGCAAGCCAGCGCGCTACGGCTTCGGTGTCGCTGTGTGCGGCGATATGGACATGGCCTGCGCGCGGGCGGCCGGGCATCAGTCCGCCAATGGGCGCTATATCGCTCGATTGCGGTTCGGGCTGTGAGCCCGCCTCTGCCCTGCTTGTCTCGCTCGACATCCTCATGGGGCCCCTGTCCCATTCACTGAGCGTTCAGTGTCAGACGTATCGATCAGTTTTTCAAGATAAGACGGGTAATCATGAATTTTGATTAATAGCGTAATGTAAATTACGTAATACATAAAATGTAATTTCCTTCCCCGCAGCCGGGAAAACGGCTATGCTTGAACCACTCAAGCGGGCGCATGGCAGAGCAAGAACAAGCGTCGCCCGCCGCGTGATGCATGGAGCAGCAGCCACACCATCAAGGAGATCGACATGGCACGCAGCGGTGTGCAATACGAGGATGTACTGGGCGCCATCGAATCCCTGCAGGCGCGGGGAGAAGCCCCCAGCGTGCAGAAGATTCGCGAAGTGTTGGGTACCGGTAGCTTCACCACTATCAGCGATCATCTGCGCGAATGGCGCTTGCGGCGGGAAGGCAGCCGCGAGCCGCCTGCGTCGCAAGCCATGCCCGAGCCAGTGCAGCGCTTGGCGGAAACCCTCTGGCACAAGGCCCAGGAGGCAGCCGGCGAGGCGCTGGCGGAGTATCGCGAGCGCGCCGACCGCCGTGTTGCCGAGGCGCAGGAAGCCATGCAGGAGGCGCAGCGGCAGGTCGAGGATGCCGAGCAGCGCGAAGCCGCCCTCTCCGCTCACGTGGCGGGTACCGAGCAGCGGCTGGAGGCGCGTAGCGCCGCCCTGGCGCGGGTCGAGGCCGAGCGCGATCAGTGGCAGGAGCGCGCTCGCCAGTTCGAGGAGCGTCTGAGTCGTGCCCTGCAGCAGCTCGACAAGCTACAGCAGGAAAGCGAGCAGCAGGCTCAGGCGCATCAGCAGGCCCTGGCCGACCGTGATGCGCAGCACTTGGCTCGCCTCAATCAGGAGGAGCAGCGCCATGAGGCCGCCGAGGCGCGCCTGATGACGCTGCTGGATGAGGCGCGCCAGGAGCGAGTGGCGGCCGAAAAGCGCTACGATGCCGCGACCCAGCAGTTGGAGAAGCGTCAGGAGAACCTGCAGCGTCAGCTGCACGAGACCCAGGCTGCGCTGGGCCGCGAGGAGAAGCAGCACCGCGAGACCCAGTGGGCGAGGAGTCGCGCCGAAGAGCGTATCGATACGCTGCGCCACGAACAGTCGCTGCTGCAGGCGCGCATCGAGGACCAGAAGCGCCACATCGAAGAGCAGGCGGCCCGGCTGCGCACCCAGGACGCCGAACTCATGCGGCGCACCTGGCAGCCCGTCGAGGAAGGCGTCGCTCGGCGCGCGGACGAAGGCCGCGTAGGAGAAGGAGGTGAAACGCTGAAAGGCGCCGAGACGGCACCTTCCGAAAGCGTTCGTTGAGCATGAGGCGGCGCGCCTCGAGCGGCGCGTCGCTTGCTATCCGAAGGGTGCTGTTGCGAAGGGTATGGGCGGATGGAGCCCGATTTCAGCGATAGTAGGCGTTGGTGGTGTCGGTGTGATCGGTCACGTCGCGAATGCCGGCCAGTTCCGGGATGCGCTCCATCAGGGTTTTCTCCACCCCTTCCTTGAGCGTCAAGTCGACCGCAGCACAGCCCTGGCAGCCGCCGCCGAAGGCCAGAACCGCGACCTGATCCTCGGTCAGTTCGACCAGCTTGATCTCGCCGCCGTGGGCGGCAAGGCCCGGATTGATCTCGCTGTAGAGGATATAATTGACGCGATCCTCGAGCGGGCTGTCGGCGTTGACCTTGGGCATCTTGGCGTTGGGCGCCTTGATGGTGAGCTGCCCACCCATGCGGTCGGCGTTGAAGTCGACCACCGCTTCTTCGAGGAAAGGGATGCTGTTCTTGTCGAGCAGCACGGCGATCTTGTCGAGCTCCAGACGCTCGTCAGTGGGCTCTTCTTCGCCGGGCCGGCAGTAGGCCAGGCAGGTCTCGGCGTAGGGTGTGCCCGGCTGGGTGATGAAGATGCGCACCGCAATGCCCTCGACGTTCTGCTTTGCCAGCAGCTCGGCAAGGTATTCCTGGGCGCTGTCGGTAATCTGGATGATCTCGCTCATGATGTTCTCGCTGGTCGGACGCGGCAACGGGGCCGGCCATAGGTGACATGCCATCATGGTAAGCAAAAGCAGGCTTCGAGACAATCCCGACTGTTTTGCTCGGTTTTTGAGCAACCCTGCCCTCAAGCCGCTGGTTTTGCTACCATAGCCGGCCGACAAGGCCGCCCCTGCCAAAGAGCACCAGGATCCAAGGGCGGTCACATACCTGGACGTGACTTTGCTGGAGACAGACCCGACCCATGGCCGCCCTTCCCTCTGCACTGACCGCCACTCTCACCGAACGGCTCGGCGAGCGCATCCTCATGCTGGATGGCGGCATGGGTACCATGATACAGAATGCCAAGCTCGAGGAAGCCGACTTCCGCGGTGAGCGATTCGGCGACTGGCCCTCGGAACTCAAGGGCAACAACGACCTGCTGGCACTGACCTGCCCCGATCTCGTCACGCGCCTTCATCGCGCTTATCTCGAGGCCGGCGCCGACATCATCGAGACCAACACCTTCAACAGCACCCGCCTCTCCCAGGCCGATTACGGCATGGAGGCGCTGGTGCCGGAGATCAACCGCGAATCGGCGCGTCTGGCCCGCGAGGCATGCGATGCGGTGGCGGCAGAGACCGGTGTGCCGCGCTACGTGGCCGGGGTGCTGGGGCCGACCTCGCGCACCGCCTCGCTCTCGCCCGACGTCAACGACCCGGCCAAGCGCAACGTCACCTTCGACCAGCTGCGTGACAACTACTACGAGGCGGCCGAAGCGCTGATCGAGGGCGGCGCCGACCTGATCCTGATCGAGACGATCTTCGACACCCTCAACGCCAAGGCGGCTATCTTCGCCCTGGAGGCGCTGTTCGACGACCGCGGCGAGCGGCTGCCGGTGATGATATCCGGCACCATCACCGACGCTTCCGGACGCACCCTCTCCGGTCAGACCACCGAGGCGTTCTGGAACTCGGTGCGCCATGCCCAGCCGCTCTCCATCGGCCTGAACTGTGCGCTGGGCGCCGAGGAGCTGCGCCCCTACCTGGAAGAGCTCTCGACCAAGGCCGACACCTTCGTCTCGGCGCACCCCAACGCCGGGCTGCCCAACGAATTCGGCGAGTACGATCAGACCCCCGAAGAGATGGCGGCCATCGTCGCCGAGTTCGCCTCGAGCGGCCTGGTCAACATCATCGGCGGTTGCTGCGGCTCGACGCCCGAGCACATCGCCGCGATTCATGCCGCCATCCAGGGCATGGCGCCGCGCAAGGTGCCCGAGCGTCCGCGTGCCTGCCGCCTGGCGGGGCTGGAGCCCTTCAACATCGAGAAGGGCTCGCTGTTCGTCAACGTCGGCGAGCGTACCAACGTCACCGGCTCGGCGCGCTTCAAGCGCCTGATCGTCGAAGAGGATTACACCACCGCCCTGGAAGTGGCGCTGGACCAGGTCGAGAACGGCGCCCAGATCATCGACATCAACATGGACGAGGGCATGCTGGAGTCGCAGGAGGCGATGGTGCGCTTCCTCAACCTGATCGCCGGCGAGCCCGACATCGCCCGGGTGCCGATCATGATCGACTCCTCCAAGTGGGAGATCATCGAGGCCGGCCTCAAGTGCGTCCAGGGCAAGGCGGTGGTCAACTCCATCTCGCTCAAGGAGGGCGAGGAAGCCTTCCTCGAGCAGGCCACGCTGTGCCGCCGCTACGGGGCCGCCGTGGTGGTCATGGCCTTCGACGAGACCGGACAGGCCGACACCTTCGCGCGCAAGACCGAGATCTGTCAGCGCGCCTATGAGCTGCTGGTCGAACGGGTCGGCTTCCCGCCGGAAGACATCATCTTCGACCCCAACATCTTCGCCATCGCCACCGGTATCGAGGAGCACGACAACTACGCCGTCGACTTCATCGAGGCGACCCGCTGGATCCGCGAGCACCTGCCCCACGCCATGGTCTCGGGCGGGGTCTCCAACGTTTCGTTCTCCTTCCGCGGCAACGATCCGGTGCGCGAGGCGATTCACTCGGTGTTCCTCTACCACGCCATCCGTGCCGGTCTGACCATGGGCATCGTCAACGCCGGCCAGTTGGCGGTCTACGACGACCTGTCGGCGGAGCTGCGCGAGGCGGTCGAGGATGTGGTGCTCAACCGTCGCAGCGATGGTACCGAACGCCTGGTCGATCTGGCCGATAAGTACAAGGGCGACGGCAGCGGCGCGGCGAAGAAAGAGGACCTGGAGTGGCGCTCCTGGCCGGTGGAGAAGCGTATCGAGCATGCCCTGGTCAAGGGCATCACCGCATTCATCGAAGAGGACACTGAGTTGGCCCGGCAGCGCGCCGCGCGCCCCATCGAAGTGATCGAAGGACCGCTGATGGATGGCATGAACGTGGTCGGCGACCTGTTCGGCGCCGGCAAGATGTTCCTGCCCCAGGTGGTCAAGTCGGCGCGGGTCATGAAGCAGGCGGTGGCCTACCTCATCCCCTTCATCGAGGCGGAGAAGAGCGAAGGCACTCAGGCCAAGGGCAAGATCGTCATGGCCACGGTGAAGGGCGACGTGCACGACATCGGCAAGAACATCGTCGGCGTGGTCCTGCAGTGCAACAACTACGATGTGGTCGACCTGGGCGTGATGGTGCCGGCGGAAAAGATTCTGCAGACGGCCCGCGAGGTCAATGCCGACATCATCGGCCTCTCGGGGCTGATCACGCCCTCGCTGGACGAGATGGTCCACGTGGCCAAGGAGATGAAGCGCCAGGGCTTCAAGCTGCCGCTGCTGATCGGTGGTGCCACCACTTCCAAGGCCCACACCGCGGTGAAGGTCGAACCGCAGTACGACGAACCGGTCATCTACGTGACCGACGCCTCGCGGGCGGTGGGCGTTGCCGGCAAGCTGCTCTCCCCCACGCTCAAGCCCGCCTATGTGGCCGAGATCAAGGCGGAGTACGAGCAGGTGCGCGAGCGTAACGCCAAGCGCCGCCCCAAGGCGGCGGACCTGAGCTACGCCGAGGCCCGCCAGCGCAAGCTGCCCATCGACTGGGACAGCTACACGCCGCCCCGGCCCGCCATCACCGGGCTCGAGGTATTCGACGGCTACGACATCGAGGAGCTGGTCGAGCGCATCGACTGGACACCCTTCTTCATGAGCTGGGAGCTGGCGGGCAAGTACCCGAAAATTCTCGACGACGTAGTGGTCGGCGAAGCCGCCCGCAACCTGTTCGCCGATGCCCAGCAGATGCTGCGCAAGCTGATCGACGGCAAGCACGTCGAGGCGCGCGGGGTGATCGGTCTGTGGCCGGCCAACAGCGTCGACGACGACATCATCGAGGTATATGCGGACGAGTCGCGCAGCGAGGTGATCGCCCGCCTGCACCACATCCGCCAGCAGACCACCAAGAACCGTGATGGCGTCTGCTACAGCCTGGCCGATTTCGTCAGCCCTCGTTACGACGCCGACGGCAACGAGCGCGATCAGCTCGATTGGATCGGCGGCTTTGCCGTGACCACCGGCCACGGCGTGGAAGCGCTGGCCGAACGTTACAAGGCCGCCGGTGACGACTACAGCGCGATCATGGTGCAGGCTCTTACCGATCGTCTGGCCGAGGCCTTTGCCGAGCGCATGCACGAGCGGGTGCGCAAGGAGTTCTGGGGCTACGTGCCCGAGGAGACCCTGGACAACGACGCCCTGATTGCCGAGAAGTACCAGGGCATCCGGCCGGCGCCGGGTTACCCCGCCTGCCCCGACCACACCGAGAAGCGCACCCTGTTCCAGCTGCTCGATGCCACCGAGAACGCTGGCATCGAGCTGACCGAGAACTTCGCCATGTGGCCGGCTGCCGCGGTGTCGGGGTGGTACTTCTCGCATCCCCAGGCCAAGTACTTCTCCACCGGCAAGATCACCCGCGACCAGGTCGAGGCCCTGGCCGAGCGCAAGGGTATGAGCCTGGCGGAGCTGGAGCGCTGGCTCTCGCCGGTACTCTCCTACGATCCGGCCTGAGACGACGACCCCTGATGCCCCGTGCCCCGGCGCGGGGCATTCTCGAACCCAACGATAGAGCATGCTGCCAGATTCGATCCGCCGTCGACGTATCCTGCGCCTAGCCACGCCGATCATCGCCGCGATGCTGACCCAGAGCCTGATCAATCTGATCGATGCGGCGCTGGTCGGCTCGCTCGGCGAGGTACCGTTGGCCGGCGTCGGTATCGGCGGCTATGCCATGTTCCTGGTCACGGCCCTGGTCTTCGGGCTCTCTTCCGGCGTGCAGTCGCAGACGGCCAGGCGCCATGGCGAAGAGGCCTGGCAGCTGCGGGCCAGGCCGCTCAATGCCGGGCTGGCCATCGCCCTGCTCGTCTCGCTGCCGTTGACGCTGCTGTGCCTGTGGCAGGCGCCGCGCCTGATGGCCCTCATCAACCCCGATGCCGCGGTCAATGCCGTCGCGGTCGAGTACTTCCGCTGGCGCGTGCTGTCGCTCGTCGCCGTGGCCATGATCTTCTGCTTCCGAGGCTACTGGAACGGCATCGAGCAGAGCGGCTTCTATCTGCGCATCATGCTGGTGATGCACGCGGTCAACGTGGCGGCCAGCGTGTGCCTGATCTTCGGCTTCCTGGGGCTGCCGGCCATGGGCGCCGCCGGCGCCGGTGCGGGCACCACGCTCTCGCTCTACGTCGGCCTCGCGCTCTGGGCGCTGCTGAGCCTGCGCCACGCCGTGCCCAGCGGCTTTCTCGCGGGCGTGCCCCGCCGCCCGGCGCTGCTGACTACCCTGCGCCTGGCAACGCCCCACTCCTTCCAGCAGCTGTGGTTCGCTGCCGGCTATGCGGTGCTGTTCTGGATCCTGGGGCGCATCGACACGGCCAGCGTCGCCGTTGGCCACGTGCTGGTGAACCTCTCGCTGCTGTTGATCCTGCCCGGCGTGGGGCTGGGCATGGCCGCCATGAGCCTGGTCGGCCAGTCGCTCGGTCGTCAGGCTCATGGCGACGCCCATCGCTGGGGCTGGGACGTGGTACGCCTCGCCTGGCTGTGCCTGGCGGCCCTGGCGTTGCCCATGGCGCTGTTTCCGGAACAGATCCTCGGCCTGTTCCTGCGCGACCCCGAGCTCATTGCCCTCGCCCGTCTGCCGCTGCAGCTCACCGCGGTCATGATCGTGCTGGACGGCGCCGCTCTGGTGCTGGCCCAGGCCCTGCTGGGTGCCGGTGCCAGTCGCACCGTGATGACCACCACGCTCTCACTTCAGTGGCTGGTCTTCCTGCCGCTGGCATGGTGGGTCGGTGTGGTCATGGAGCAAGGGCTGCTGGGCATCTGGTGGGTGCAGCTTGGCTATCGCTGTCTCAACTCGCTATGGTTCGTGACGATCTGGCAGCGGCGGCAGTGGCTGCGGCTGGAGATCTGACAGAGAGGTGATAGAGAGGTGACTTGACCTTTATATGTCTTTACGTATAAAAAATATGAATATTTATTCTTTCAAAGAATATGCCAGGGGCGTTAAGGTGCCCCCTGACGCTCCGCCATTTCCCCTGCAGCAGGACCGGCTGAATGTATCGCTACGACACCCATGATCAGACTCTGGTCAATGAACGCGTCGCTCAGTTTCGCGACCAGATGAACCGCTATCTGGCCGGACGGATCAGCGACGAAGAATTCTTGCCGCTGCGCGTGCAGAACGGCCTCTATGTTCAGCGCTACGCGCCCATGCTGCGTATCGCCATCCCCTACGGCATGCTGGCCTCCTATCAGCTGCGCAAGCTGGGCGATCTGGCACGTGACTACGATCGCGGCTACGGTCACTTCACTACCCGTACCAATCTGCAGCTGAACTGGCCGAAGCTGGAAACCGTGCCCGACATGCTGGCCGAACTGGCCAGCGTGCAGATGCACGGCATCCAGACCAGCGGCAACGATATTCGCAACACCTCCACCGATCAGTTCGCCGGCATCTCCGAGGACGAGGAAGTCGATCCGCGGCCCTGGTGCGAGCTGATTCGTCAGTGGTCGACGTTCCACCCCGAGTTCACCTACCTGCCGCGCAAGTTCAAGATCGCCGTGACCGGTGCCGCCGAGGATCGCGCCGCCATCCAGGTGCACGACGTCGGCCTGCGCCTGTGGCGCGACGACAAAGGCGAGGTGCGGGTCAAGGTACTGGCCGGTGGTGGTCTCGGCCGCACGCCGATGATCGGCGAGGTAGTGCGTGACGACCTGCCCTGGCAGCACCTGCTGACCTATCTCGAGGCGCTGGTTCGCGTCTACAACCAGTTCGGCCGCCGCGACAACAAGTTCAAGGCGCGCATCAAGATCCTGGTCAAGGCGCTGGGCGTCGAGGAATTCCGTCGCCGGGTCGACGCCGAGTGGGCGCATCTCAAGGATGGCCCCCAGACGCTGACCCGCGAAGCCGTCGAGGCGATGCAGTCTCACTTCGTCGACCCGGAGCGCCGCGCCATCGGTGAAGAGGCGATTGCCGAGTTCGAGCGCCTGCGCGGCGAGAATCGCGCCTTTGCGCGTTTCGTCACCAACAACGTGCACGGCCACAAGGTGCCGGGCTACAAGGCCGTCACCCTCTCGCTCAAGCGCAAGAACCATTCTCCGGGCGACCTGACCTGGGAGCAGATGCACCAGGTGGCCGATCTGGCCGACGAGTTCAGCTACGGCGAGATCCGTGTCACCCACGAGCAGAACCTGGTGCTGGCCGACGTGGCGGTGGACCGCCTCGAGGAACTCTGGCATCGCCTGGAAGAGCTGGGCCTGGCCAACCCCACCGTGGGCACCCTGGCCGACCTGATCTGCTGCCCCGGCGGCGATTACTGCGCCCTGGCCAATGCCAAGTCGATCCCGGTGGCTCAGGCGATTCAGGAGCGCTTCGAGGACATCGACTACCTCTATGATCTGGGGCCGCTGGATCTCAACATTTCCGGCTGCATGAATGCCTGCGGTCACCACCACGTGGGCCACATCGGCATTCTCGGCGTCGACAAGAAGGGTGAGGAGTGGTACCAGATCTCCCTCGGCGGAGCCCAGGGCAACGACTCCTCGCTGGGCAAGATTCTCGGCCCCTCGTTCGACCGCGAGAGCGTGCCCGACGTCATCGACAAGGTGCTGCAGGTCTACGTCGGCGAGCGTGCCGAAGGCGAGACCTTCATCGAAACGTATCGCCGTATCGGCCTCAAGCCATTCAAGGAGCGGGTCTATGCCTGATCAGAACGCCACCCAGCGCCCTTTCATCCGTGACGGCAAGCCGGCCGACGACCGCTGGGTGCTGATTCGCGACGCCGAAGCGGAGCTTCCGGCTGCCACTCCTGCCATCGTGCCCCTGGCACGCTGGCAGGCGCTGGAAGGCAGCCGTGAGCTGGCGCCGTGGCTTTCCAGCGACACCGAGCTGACGCCGGAGCTGGCCGAACAGCTGGCAGCCGCCCCGCTGATTGCCATCGACTTCCCCAAGTTCACCGATGGCCGCGGGTACAGCCTGGCGCGCCTGCTGCGCGAGCGCTACGGCTTCGATGGCGAGATTCGCGCCATTGGCGACGTGCTGGTCGATCAGGCCTTCTTCCTCACCCGCTGCGGTTTCAACGCGCTGTCGCTGCGTGAAGATCAGTGGCTGGAAGACGCGCTGAACGCGTTGAACACCTTCAGCCGTGCCTATCAGCCGGCCGTCGACGTGAGCGAGCCGCTGTTCCGCCAGCGTATGCGCGAAGTCGTCAAGCGGGCGGAGCCGGCGCTGGCCTAGCCCCGCGCACGGATCCCCCTAACGCAAAGCCCTATCGCGCCATCCAGAACGAAAGCCGGCTGTGAGCCGGCTTTCGTCGTCGTTGGTAAATGAGAAATCGACCTCGCGATCAGCCGCAGCGCTTCTGCTGACGCTCGCGGTTGTCCGCCCTCGCCCGCTCGCTCTTGCGCAGCATCACCCAGGTCGCTCCCAGGCCGCCGTCGGCCTGCTGGGCGGAAGCGAATGCCTGCACCTCGTCGAACTGCACCAGCCACTTGGCCAGGTAGGAACGCAGCACGTTGGCAGGGCTGTCGATCTCCTGCCCACGGCCATGCACGATCAGCAGCGAGCGTAGATCGTGGGCATAGGCTTCGCGAATGAAGGGCGGCAGCATCCGGCGGCACTCCGCCAGCGGGCGGCGCAGCAGATGCAGGCGCGACTGGGCGGCATAGCCGCCGTGTCGCAGGCGGTCGACCACGCCCTGCTGAATGCCGTCGCGGCGAAAGGCCAGGGGATCGAACGGCGGTACAAGCTCGACGAAATCGTCCGAGAGGAAGTTATTCTCCCCGAGTTCCGCCTGGGCGCTTTCGCGGCGAGCCAGCTGTGCCTCGCTGGGCCGGCTACGACGCTGGCCCGGATCGGCTCGATTGGCGCTCCTGCGCAGTGGCTTCACATCTCCCACCAGTGCCCGGAAGTCCTGATCCTCGTGTGCTGAGTGCGTCATGGGCAACCTCCGCTGTGATCGAGCCTCGACTTGCATCCTAACAGAGCCCACTGGCGGCGGAGAACCGGACAACCGCCCTCTCGGCGTGGCAGGATGTGTTTTCACATGTCATAGGGAGACGACATGCGCCTGCGTCATTACGCTCTCGCCATGCTGTTGGGCCTGCTTGCCCTGGCCGGCTGGCTGTGGCTCACCATGTTGAGTCCTTACACCTACGATCGCCCCGCCCATCTGCCTGAGATCGAGGCCGGCGAGCACGCCGTGTTCGTCTACGGCACGCTGCGCTTTGCCCCAGTGCGCTGGGTGGTCATGGGCCGTGCGGGAGAGACCGAGACGGCCGTACTCGAAGGCTTTCGCCGCGAGCGCCTCGATCTGGTCGAAGCGCCAGACGAGCGGGTGCTGGGAGAGTTGGTGGAGGTCGATGAGGACGAGCTGGAACGGCTGGACCGCTACGAGCGACTGGGCATTCGCTATCAGCGCGTTCCCATGCGCCTTGCGGATGGCCGCATGGCATGGGTCTATCGTCGCCTCGACGAGGCGTCACGACCCCCTTCACAAGCCCGCGAGGCCAATGCAACCGACTGATCGGCGCGGAGATTCCCGAGCATCACGGTTGTGGACGACACGACGCCCCTTCTACAATACGGACCAGCTTTCATGGATCGAGGAGTCTCGCATGGCCATTACGCTCTACCACAATCCCCGCTGCTCCAAGTCGCGACAGGCGCTGGCGTTGCTCGAGGAGCGCGGCGCCGAGGTCAGGGTGCGTCGCTACCTCGACGAGCCGCTCAGCGAAGAGGAGCTGCGTGACCTCATGTCGCGCCTGGACGCCGACGGCGAGGCTCTGGTGCGCACCAAGGAAGCGGAGTGGAAGGAAGTCGAAGATACCGACCTGCAGGATCAGGAGCAGGTGATAAGCGCGCTGGTGCGCTTTCCCAGGCTGTTGGAACGGCCGATTGCCGACGACGGCAAGCGTGCCGTCATCGGCCGCCCGCCCGAAGACGTGCTGGCCCTGCTTCACGCCCGCGATTGACCTTTTCCTCTGCTTCTGGAGCCACGATGCGCGACTCCCTGCCCTATGTGCTGATTCTCTATTATTCCCGCCACGGCGCCACGCGCAGCATGGCCGAACAGCTGGCCGCCGGCGTGGAGTCCTGCTCCGGCATCGAGGCCCGGCTGCGCACCGTGCCGCCGGTTTCGCCCACCTGTGAGGCAGTCGACCCGGAGATTCCCGCCGAGGGTGCCATCTATGCCGAACTGGACGACCTGCGTCATTGCGCCGGCCTGGCGCTGGGCAGCCCGACCCGCTTCGGCAACATGGCCGCGCCGCTCAAGCATTTCATCGACTCGACCAGTGCGCTGTGGCTCAACGGTGCCCTGGTGGACAAGCCGGCCACTGCCTTCACCTCTACCTCAAGCCTGCACGGCGGCCAGGAAACCACGCTGGTCTCCATGCTGCTGCCCTTGCTGCACCACGGCATGGTCTATGCCGGCCTGCCCTACAGCGAGACCGACCTGATGACCACCACCGCGGGCGGCACACCCTACGGGGCCAGCCACGTGGCCGGGCAGCGCAGCGATCAGCCTCTGACGGATGCCGAGCGCCGGCTGGTGCGCGCTCAGGGCAAGCGGCTGGCTCGTTTGGCGCTGGCGCTCGACGGCCTGAGGGAAGGCTCATGAGGCGCTGGGTCGAGGGGCTCGAGGCGCGTCATGGGCTGGACTTTCTCACCGAGCGCAGCCGTCAGGCGGTGCTCGTCAGCTATGTCGTTCTCCTGGCGCTGCTGGCCTGGAGCGGCCTGGCCATGGAAGCCGGCGCCAACCCGCTGACGCCCATCCTGATCCGCGGCCTACCGCTGATCCTGTTCCTGCCTTCGATCGTCGCCAAGCGCCCCCGTGGGCATGTCTGGCTCGCCTTCGTCAGCCTGCTCTACTTCGTTCAGGGGGTCATGGTGGCCACGCTTCCCGGTCAGGGGCTGCTGGGTATCGCCGAAGCACTCGCGGCGCTGGGGCTGTTCACCGGCTGCATGTTCTACGCCCGCTTTCGCAGCCGACAGATGAAAGCGCAGCGCGGTGAGTGACCTTCGCCTATGCTGCTCCGCTGCAGTGAATGGAATCCGTGACGACGGTCAAAGCGCAGGTGTTGTGCTGCTCTCGCACAGCGGCCACCATTGAGAAAAAGGACGAGGAGTACGCCATGACACGCAACATTGCCGATATCCGGCGCGATTACGAGGGCGGCAGGCTCGAGGAAAGCATGGTGCCCGCCGAGCCCATGGTGCTGTTCGACGAGTGGCTGACGCTGGCGCTCGATAGCGAAGGCGAGGACGGCAACGTGATGACCCTGGCCACCGTGGACAGCCAGGGCCTGCCCCATGCGCGCATCGTGCTGTTGAAGGGCTCCGATGAGCGCGGCCTGGTGTTCTACACCAACTATCACAGCCACAAGGGTAGCGAGCTGGCCAACGTGCCGCATGCCGCACTGGTGTTCTGGTGGCCCTCGCTGGGCCGGCAAATTCGCGTCGAGGGCCGGGTGGAACTGGTAGCCGAGCATGAGTCGGATGCCTACTTCAACAGCAGGCCGCGCGCCAGTCAGCTGGGTGCCTGGGTCGCCACCCAGAGCGTGGTGATCCCCGACCGGCACTGGATCGAAGAGCGTCAGCACCGTTTCGAGCAGGCCTACGAGGGTCAGGACATTCCGCGCCCGGTGCACTGGGGCGGTTACCGCGTGGTGCCGGATATGATCGAATTCTGGCAGGGGCAGCCGAGCCGGCTGCACGACCGCATCCGCTACGAGTACCGCGACGAGAGCTGGCGCTCCTTCCGTCTCGCCCCGTGAGCTGACCGCCAGGAAGCCCTGATTTCATGTCACGAGCGAAGATAGGCTGGCCGCCGCCGGCGGCCAGGATATCAAGCGCAGTAATGAATCGGGGTTTCCGCTAGGAAACTGCTGAACAAATAGGCGAGCGGAGTGAAGCGGCTAGGTTCGTTCCCTACGAACCAACGCACTTCCCACATCCCTGTGGGTCGCAAGGCGCACGGAGCACAGTACCGAGCGAAGCGACAAACAGCCGTAGGCTGGCCCCGAAGGGGCGAGAAGCCGCAGGCTTCGAGTCAACCGGAGCATATGGGGTATATGTGAGGATTCCGAGCACCGCGCAACGCAGCGATTTGCCCGCGCAGACATTTGTGCAGCGTTTCCCTAGTCGGGGAGGCTTTCCAGACGCAGCCTCTGCCACTCGCTCTCCGGCTCGTTGAGCCGCAGCACCGCATCCACCACCTGTTCCTCCATGTTGTAACGGCAGCGGAAGCCCAGGTACTTCATCAGGGCTCGCATCGGGTGGTTGTCGACCATTATCTTGCCGATCATCTCCAGCGTGCCGACGCTCTTGCAGTAGCCGATCATCTTGCGCATCAGCAGGCTGCCGAGCCCCTGCCCGGCCATGTCGTCGCGCACGATGATCGAGAACTCGGTGCGAATGTTGTCCGGGTCGTTCCACACCCGGACCACCCCCAGCATCTCCTTGCTGCCGTCCTCCTTCTGATGTTCGGCAATGAACGCCATCTGACGGTCGTAGTTGATGTGCGACAGGATCGACAGGTCGCGCTGGCTGAGATCGGACTTGTTGTGAAAGTAGCGAAAGCGAATGCTCTCCTCGGAGAGCTGACTGTGGAAGCTGGTGATCAGGGGTGCATCCTCGGCGCGAATGGGGCGCACCTCGACCCGCATGCCGTTGTTCAGCGTCACCCATTCCCGCAGCTCTTCCGGGTAAGGCATGATCGCGAAGCGTGCCGGTGAGCCGAGATCGAGGGCGAAATCCACCGCCACCACCCCATCGCGGTTGAGCAGCAGCGGGTTGAGCTCGAGCCCACGCAGTTCGAGCAGGTCCGAGGCCATCTGCGATAGCTTGACCAGTAGCTGGCATAGCCGCTGAAGATCGCGTTCGGGTTCGCTGGAGTGCTCGCGGATCAGGCGCGCGGCATGGGTGCGGCCGACCACGTCCGCCGCCAGCGTCATGTTCAGCGGTGGCAGTGCTACCTGCCGGTCGGCCAGGATGTTGACCTTGTAGCCGCCGATGCCGAACACGATGAGCGGACCGAACACCGGGTCGCGGGTGATGCCGGCGCAGATCTGCATCGACTGCTTGCCCCGCTGCATGGACTGCAGGCAGTACTCGCGAATCTTCACCGGGGGGAATTTCTCGTGCACCTTGTGTCCCAGCCGGGTGAGGCCCTCGGCCACCTGCTGCGGGTCGTCGAGATCCTGCAGCAGTCCCGCCGAGATGCGGTGGGGATGCTTGCGATAGCGAAACGGCCGGCAGTTGCCGTCGTGTACTACCTTGAGCGCCCAAGGCCCTTCGAGATCCCGAGCCGCGGCTGCGGCTTCCTCGGGCGTGTGCACGTAGCGGCTCGAGGCCACGGGGATACCGTAGGCCTCCAGTACCTGGGCGGTTTCGGAGTGAGACAGCATCTCGCGCCCCTCTGATCTGGCCTGTTCGATCAGGGTGCGGCAGCGGGCACGAATGTCGGGCGTGGTGCTGAACGGCAGGCTAGGTGGGGTTTCCTGCAGCAGCGCCTGCACACGCTGGTAGTCGACCATGTGCATGAAGGCCTTGACCGCTTTCTCCGGCGAGACGTAGGTCGGTATGCCCGCCAGGCTGCACTCGTGGCGTGCATAGAGGGCGCCTTCGAGTCCCATCCAACTGGTCAGCAGGTTGCGCTTGAAGCGCTTGCGATTGGCGATCAGCGCCTGGGCAGTGACCTTCGACGGCGCCAGGCGCGTGGGGGCATGCACCACCAGCACCGCATCGACCCCTGGGTCGGCGGCGACGATCTCCAGGGCGTCGACGAAACGCTCCGGCGTGGCGTTGCCGCCCAGATCCACTGGATTCTCGCCGGGTTTGCTCATGTCGAAGTCGCCCTTGCGCAGCGCCGTGCGGGTCTCCTGGCTGAAGCTGGCCAGGGTGCCACCGGCGCTGATCAGCTTGTCGATGGCGAGCATGGCGGGCCCCAGGCCGTTGGAGACGATGGCCAGGCGGTCGCCCTTGAGCGGCCGCATCTGCGACAGCGTCATCAGCGCATCGAACAGCTCGTCGGAGTCGTTGACCCGCACCACCCCGGCGCGCGCCAAGGCGGCATCGAATACCACGTCGCGGTTGGCGATGCCCGGCGTGGGCGGCATGCCGGAAAGGTCGGACTGGGGCGTGCGTCCGCTCTTGATCGCCAGCACCAGGCGATTGCGTGAGGCATCGCGCAGGGCGGTCATGAAGTGCTGCGAGTCCTGGATGCGCTCGAGGTGCAGCAGGATGGCCTGGGTCGGGGCGAACTGGTTGATGTAGTCGATCAGGTCGGGAAGCATGACGTCGACGCTGTCGCCCACCGTGATCAGGTGCGAGAAGCCGATGCCACGCCCTGCCGCCCAATCGATCATGGCGTTGCCGAGCATGCCCGACTGCCCGAGATAGGCGACCTTGCCAGCCTTGACCGGCTGACTGGCATAGGAGGCGTTGATACGGCGACCCGGCACGATCAGCCCCATGCACTCAGGGCCGAGCACACGGATACCCGATTCGCGCGCCGCCGTGAGCATGCGCTCGCGAATCGAGCCCTTGTCCCCTTCGGTTTCGTCCAGATGGGCCCCGCCCGACAGCACCAGCGCCGCCTTGACGCCGATCCGGCCCAGCCGCGATATCACCTTGGGCAGGGTGTCGGCCGGGGTACAGACCACCGCCAGATCCGGGGTTTCGGGCAGCTCGGCGATGCGTGAAACGCAGGGCTGGCCGAAGACCGACTCATAGCCCCTGCGGTTGACCGCCCACAGCGTGCCGGGAAAGCCCGCTTCCTGCAGGTTCCGGATCACGATGCCGCCGATCGAATGAGGCTTTTCCGAAGCGCCGATCACCGCAATGGTGCGAGGTTCGAAGAAGTGGCGCAGGAACCGGGTACTCAAGACGTCGCCTCCACCAGAACGGAAAGATGCTTCCCTGTGTACGACTTATTGACACTGTTGTGCAAGGGCTTGGGCGCATTAAGGTGACTTCAGTCACTCTGGAGTTCATATGATCACGTCGTTCATTTCGCATCCCGACTGCGACCTTCACCATATGGGCCCGGAGCACCCCGAAAGCCCCCTGCGTCTCGAGGCCATTCGCGCCCGCCTCGCCCTCAGCGGCCTGTTGCAGCAGACCATGCAGTCGGAAGCGCGCCCGGCCAGCGAAGAGGAGCTGGCCAGGGTCCATCCGCTGCGCCACCTTCGCGCCCTGGACAAGTGCGTTCCCGAAACGGGCATCGTCACGCTGGACAGCGATACTCTGATGAACCCCGACAGCCTGAGCGCCGCCCGGGTGGCCGCTGGCGCGGTGATCCGCGGGGTCGATCAGGTCTATCGCGGCCAGGCCGACAACGTCTTCTGCGCCGTACGACCGCCCGGCCACCATGCCGAGGCCACCGACGCCATGGGCTTCTGCTTCTATAACAACGTCGCGGTCGGTGCTGCTCATGCGCGTGCTCGCCACGGCGTACGCCGTATCGCGATACTCGATTTCGACGTGCACCAGTGCAACGGCACCATCGACATCTTCAAGGATGATCCCGACATCCTGATCTGCACCAGTTTCCAGTACCCCTTCTATCCCTGGCGCTACCTGCGTAGCGAGTGGCAGAACGTGGTCAACACCCCCCTCGAGGCCGGTACCGAAAGTGCTGCCTTCCGCAAGGCGATCGAGGATGATTGGCTGCCGGCGCTGCATGCCTTCAAGCCCGAGCTGGTACTCGTCTCGGCCGGCTTCGACGCGCATCGCGAAGACCCCCTGGCTGAGCTCTGCCTGGAAGACGAGGACTACTACTGGATCACCCGGCTGGCGCTGGACATCGCCGCGCTGTACGCCGACAACCGCCTGGTCTCGGTGCTCGAGGGCGGCTACGACCTGGATTCTCTGGGGCGTAGCGTAGAGGCGCACGTCAAGGCGCTGCTGGGGCTTCCCTTCGAGCAGTGAGGCGTCGGCGCCAGGCAAACCAGGGGCGTGTTGGTGCGAGGCACGCCGTCCCTTCTGTGGTACGCTTTGAGAAACTCTGTTTCCAATAGTGAACCGATCCATGCCCGCCAATACCGATCAGCAGGCTGCACTGCGCATCGCCTCGGGACGCAAGCCGTTCGTCGAGCCCCTGCGCCTGGGTGAACGACTCAAGGAAATTCGCCTGTCCAACCAGTGGACGCTGGAGGATGTCAGTCAGCGCACGGGGCTGGCCCGCTCCACCCTTTCCAAGATCGAGAACAACCAGATCTCGCCGACGTTCACCGCGGTACAGAAACTCATCAACGGTCTGGGCATCGATCTTCCCCAGCTGCTTACCCCACCCAAGGTGCAGACACGCACCATGGGACGCCGCGACCTGACCCGTCAGGGCGAAGGCGAGCGCCACCCGACCCCCACCTACGAGCACGAGCTGCTCAGCTGCGAGCTGGCCCAGAAGCGCATGATCCCCTTCAAGACCATCGTGCGGGCACGCAGCTTCGAAGAGTTCAGCGAGTGGGTGCGTCACGACGGGGAGGAGTTCCTGATGGTGCTGGAGGGCGAGATTCTCCTCTATACCGAATTCTACGAGCCGCTGCAGCTCTCCCGCGGCGACAGCATCTATTTCGACAGCGACATGGGCCACGCCCTGGTCTCGGTGAGTGAAGAGGATGCCGTAGTGCTGTCGGTCTGCACCCGCGGTGATGCCGTTTGAGCCCACCGGCGCAGCAGTTTTGCTATCCTGAGGCGATTTCAACAGGAGCTAACGTATGCAGCATCTCGACGACGCCACCCGCACTCAGCTCGAGGCCGCCGCTTTCCGCCGCCTGCTCCGGCATCTGGACGCCAACAAGGACGTGCAGAACATCGATCTGATGATTCTCGCCGACTTCTGCCGCAACTGCCTGTCGAAGTGGCTGGTGGCCGCCGCCGACGAACAAGGGGCCGAGCTCGACTACGAAACGGCCCGCGACTACGTCTATGGCATGCCCTACGAGGAGTGGAAGGCCAAGTATCAGCTCAAGGCCACGCCGGAACAGCTGGCCGCCTTCGAAGAGCGCCAGGCCCGCAAGCAGGAGTCGCAGGCATGAGTGAGGCGATGATCCCGCTCAACGTAGCGGTACTGACCATTTCCGATACCCGCGACTTCAACAGCGACCGCAGCGGCGCCCTGCTCGCCGAGCGTTTGACCGAAGCCGGGCACCGGCTGGCCGAGCGCCGCATCGTCATCGATGACGTCTACCGCATCCGCGCGGTGGTATCGGAGTGGATCGCCGATCCCGAAGTCCAGGTGATCCTGACCACCGGGGGCACCGGCTTTACCGGCCGCGACTCCACCCCCGAGGCGGTATCGGTGCTGCTGGACAAGCGTATCGAGGGGTTCGGCGAGCAGTTTCGTCAGCTCTCCTGGCAGGAGGTCGGCAGCTCGACCATCCAGAGCCGCTGTCTCGGTGGCCTGGCCAATGCCACGGTGATCTTCTGCCTGCCAGGCTCCAGCGGGGCTTGTCGCACTGCCTGGGACGGGTTGCTCGCCGAGCAGCTCGACAGCCGCCACAAGCCGTGCAATTTCGCCAATCTGGTCATTCCCGAACGAGGCCAGCATGTCTGAACTGCAATCCGTCGAGGCGGCCCTGGCTGCCCTGCTCGAGGGTGTCGTCGCCGTCGATGCGGAAATCGTCGACTGTGCCCAGGCCAGCCGTCGGGTGCTGGCCGACGAGGTCGTCGCCCGGCTCGACGTGCCCCCGTTTCACAACAGCGCCATGGACGGCTATGCCCTGCACCATGCAGATGCCGGTCAGCGCTTGCCGATCGTCCAGCGGATTGCCGCCGGTGTCTCGCCGCAGCCGCTCATGCGGGGCACCTGCGCGCGCATCTTCACCGGGGCCGAGCTGCCGCAAGGCGCCGACTGCGTGGTGATGCAGGAGCAGGTCGAGGTCGTCGGCGACGCCGCCGACATCCCGGCTCAGGTGCCTGCCGACAATAACGTGCGCCACCGCGGCAGCGACGTGGCAGCCGGTGCGGTGCTGCTCGAGGCCGGCCATCGGCTGGATGCCGCCGCGCTTGGGCATCTGGCCAGCCAGGGCGTGGTCGAGGTGGCGGTGCGGCGACGGCCGCGGGTCGCGCTGCTCAACAGTGGCGACGAGATCGTCGAGCCTGGCCAGCCTTTGGCAGCCGGCCAGATCTACAACACCAATCGGCCCATGTTGAAGGAGCTACTGGAGCGCTTCGGCGCCGAGGTCACCTTCATCGCCTCGATGCCCGACGACGCCGAAGGCACCCGGGCCATGCTGGCGCTGGCCGCGGACCAGGCCGAAGTGGTCGTCACCACCGGTGGCGTCAGCGTCGGTGAGGAAGACCACGTCAAGAACGCCATCGAAGACATCGGCCGGCTCGACCTGTGGCGCCTGGCGCTCAAGCCCGGCAAGCCGCTGGCGCTGGGCCGGCTCGACGCCAGTGACGGGCGTGAGGTTCGCTTCGTCGGCCTGCCCGGCAACCCGGTCTCCAGTTTCGTTGCCGCCTGGCTGTTCCTGCGGCCGCTGATGGGCGCCCTGCTCGCCTGCCCCGCCCTGGCCACGCTGCCCACCCTGAGCGCGCGGGCCGACTTCTCCACCCGTACCGGACCGCGGCGGCACTACATGCGGGTGGCGCTGAACATAACGCAGGGCGAGCTCACCGCGCACGCCTTTCCCGATCAGGGCTCCGGCGTGCTCTCCTCCTGCGTGAAGGCCGATGCGCTGGCGGTGGTGCCGGCCGATGCCCAGATCAACCCAGGCGACAGGCTCGACTGTCTATGGTTGCGGGTCGATTGAGTTCAGGCGCTAGCCCAGGCACCAACTCAGGCGCTAACTCAGGTACTAACTTAAGTACTACAGCGAAAAAACTCTACCGGGGTTGAGCAGATTCTTGGGGTCCCAGGCACGCTTGAGGCTTCGCATGAGTTCGACCTCGGTATCGCTCCGGCTGCGGGCAAGCCAGGCCTTCTTCTCCATGCCGATGCCGTGCTCGGCCGAGACCGATCCTCCCACGTCGAGCAAGGGTGCATATACTGCCTCGTCGCTTGCCAGGTGATCGGCATCCTGGCTCTCGGGCTGTATGAAGAGGTGCAGGTTACCGTCGGCGATGTGGCCGAACTGGATGCAGCGCGCGACGATCCGCTGCCTGACGGCTTCCGCGTAGCCTGCCATCGCCCTGATCGGCAGGCTCACGTCGTAAAGAAAGGTGGTTCGCCCCGCGAGCATGGCCTCGAAGTTTTCCCGGATTTCCCATAAGGCGTGCCGCTCGCTCTCGGATTTTGGAATCACGGCATCGACGATCACGCCAGATTCGAGAGACCGTTCGAGCAACTGTTCGAAATGCAGCGAATCTCTTTCGACATCGGCACCTTCTGCCTGCAGCAGAACATAGAACGGATACTCCCGGCCCAGTGGAGACGGATGCCCACCCGGCTCGGTAGCCGCATGGTAGTAGCTGTTCCACATCACCTCATAAGCGCTGAGTGTGCCAGCCAGGTCTCTCTGCATATCCGTCAGCAGCTGCGTTACCGCCTCGAAGGAGGTCAGGGCGGCGAGAGCCGTATTGCAACTCTTCGGCAAGGGATGAAGACGCACTACCACTCGGGTCACGATCCCCAGCGTACCTTCAGTGCCGATCATTAGGTGCTTGAGATCGTAGCCGGCATTGTTCTTGAGCACTTCGTCCATGCTCGACATCACCGTGCCGTCGGCGAGTACCGCTTCCAGGCCGAGGATCTGGCTGCGCATCATGCCGTAGCGCATCACGCTGATGCCGCCGGCATTGGTCGCGACGTTGCCGCCAATGGTGCAGCTGCCGCGTGCCCCCAGGTCCAGTGCGAACAGACAGTCGTGCTCCCGTGCCGCCTCCTGAAGGGCCTGCAAGGTGACGCCCGCCTGGACCGTCGCACTACCACCGACCGGGTCGATGGACTCGATGGCGTTCATGCGCTCCAGCGAGACGATGACCTCTTCGTTCGAGGCAACCGCGCCTTGTACGCACCCCGTCAGTCCGCCCTGGGTCACGACCGGTTGGTCGTGGCGATGGCAAATCTCGAGCGCCTTGCTGACCTCCCCGGTGGTACGCGGCTTGACCACTGCTAGTGCCTGGGTCGGGGATGCGTCCCAGTAGCTCGTGGCACGCTCGGCGACCCGAGCGCCATGCAACACGGCCTGCTCGCCTAGAGCATCGATCAGAGCTTCAATCACGGGTTTCATTGTATTTAGGCTCCCAGAGTCATTCGAGCAATTAACGTCAGCGCTAACGTCGCATGGATGGCAAAAACCTATATGATAGGTTGTGCCTAACATATGCCAGGTGTTGGAGGGATGCAACCAGACGGGAGCCCAGCGGTGTGGCATCATAATCGCAACACGGCCGACCTGCCCGGCATGACGACAGTCAGAGGATGGCGAATGACAGTGAAGCGCGGAAGCGAAGAGGCTCCCGAGACGATGGTCGATAAAGCGATGCGCAGCATTCTCGATCACATTCATCGACAAGGGTTGATGGCAGGCGATCCGCTGCAGAGCGAGGCCTACTTCATCGAGGCCCTTGGCGTCAGCCGTACCGTAGTGCGTGAAGCGTTCAAATCGCTGGCCGCCATGCGAATCCTCGAGATGAGTGCCGGTCGCCGTACACGCGTGGCAGCATTCGACGACACTGCCATTGCCCTCACCTTGTCTCACGCCCTGCGCACCGAGCAGCTCAATCCTCAACAACTGCTGGATGCGCGACGCGCCATTGAGCTGCGCACCGTGGAATTGGCCGCGGGTCGACGCAGCGAGGCCGAGGCGAGAGAACTGCTCTCCCTGGTCGAGCGGATGCGGACGTCGTATAACGAAGTCGAGGCCATGACCGAGGCCGACATTGCCTTTCATGTTGCGGTGGCGCAGGCGACACGCAATCCTCTGTTTCCGGTACTGGTATCGTCCCTGACCACGGCCATGCATGACACCAACACCATCGTTTGGCGCTATCGCACGTCAAGCACCGCGCGCGAAGAGGTCGTGGCTCTGCATGGAGCCATCGCGCAGGCGATAATGGAACGCGATCCCGATGCGGCTCGCGCGGCCCTCGAGAAGCACTTCGAAGTCGCCTCGCAAGGCCTGATCCTCGCTGGCTTCAATTAGTCGTTGGATGAGTGACCCAAGTCGAGAGCACCGAGATGCCGGAAACCAAGCAGGACATCAAGCGCTTCTTCAAACAGACCCTGAAGCTCAGACATCTGCGTACGATTGCGCTGCTGGCCGAGATGGGACAGGTGAGCCGGGTCGCTCAGGAGTTGAACGTCACTCAGCCTGCCGTTTCCAAGCAAATTGGCGAGATCGAGCGAGCGCTGAAGATTCCCATCGTGCAGCGACAGGGCAATCGCATCGTCTTGACGCCTGTCGGCGAGAGGCTGGCGACTCACGCCAGGGAGATCGTGCAGCAGATCGAACGGGCCGAATTCGATGTCGATGCCGTGCATCGCGGGCTCGGTGGCCGTGTCGTCGTCGGTGTCGTCACCTCGATTGCCCCTACCCTGCTGCCGGAGGCGATACGGTTGTTGAAAATCACCGCTCCGCCTGCCGTCGTCTCGGTCGTGGAGGGCCATTTCAATCAGTTGCTGCCGATGCTGGAAAGCGGCGGGCTGGATTTGTTGATCGCCCGGGTATGGGAGCCTGTGTTCCGCGAGGGTATCGAGCAGGCCACCCTGCTACGCGAACCCGTTCTGCTGGTGGCCGGCGTGCAGCATCCATTGGCCGGGCGCCAGGAGATCGAATGGAAGGATGCGGTCGCCTGGCCATGGATCAGTCCGGCCGCGGGATCGCTGGCACGACAGGCCATCGATGCTTTCCTGGCCAAGTCGGGGCTCGCATTTCCATCCGGTCATGTGGAATCCACATCGCTCCCGCTCAATATCGAGCTCATGCGGATCTCCCCCTTCATCAGTCTCATGCCCCAATGGCTGGCACGGCACCATGCGGGAAAGGGCGACCTGACCATTCTGCCACTACAAATGGAAGGCGTGCTCTCCGAGGCCCGCTGCTACTGGAGGAGGGAGTCGTCCAACGCGACCTCCAATCTCTTTCGCGAGTGTCTGGAGCAGGCCAGCCGCCAGGCGCGTTTCGCTCCTCTGTAACGGTGGCGCGCGAGCTATCGTTTCATGGCATTACCATTTGGTAATGCGCTGCCGGCAAGATTTCATTGGTTTGCCCCCGCTCCGCTGCGTACGCTCGAGTCATGACAAAAAAAAGACTCTCGGCTCAGGTGGGGCGTATTGCATGTCTTCAGATAACCTGACGTCCGCGTCAGCCAGCGAACTGATGCGTTTGATGGGACTGGGAGAGGTGTCTCCCATCGAGCTCCTGGCCTCCTGTATCGAGCGGATCGAACGCCTGAATCCGGCCGTCAATGCCGTCACTGCCACCTGCTACGAACGGGCCCGTGCAGAGGCGCGCGAAGCGGAGCATCGGCTGCGTCGTGGCGACAACGTCGGTCCCCTGCACGGCTTGCCTATCGGCATCAAGGATCTCCAGGAAACGCAGGGCCTGCTCACGACCTATGGCTCTCCCCGCTTTCGGGACCATGTTCCTTCCGCCGACCACCCCTTGGTGGCCTCGCTGCGCCGCGCCGGGGCAATCGTGGTCGGCAAGACCAACGTGCCGGAGATGGGCGCCGGTGCCAATACCCGAAACCCGGTATGGGGGGCCACCGGCAATCCCTTCAATCCCATGCTGAATGCCGGAGGCTCGTCAGGCGGTTCGGCGGTAGCGCTCGCGCTTGACATGCTTCCCCTCTGCACCGGGTCGGACACCGGCGGGTCACTGCGTATTCCGGCCGCACTGTGTGGCATCGTGGGCTTTCGCCCCTCTCCGAATTTGGTCCCGCACGCGACTCGCCCCCTGGGCTGGTCCTCGATATCGTTGCTCGGCCCCATGGCCCGCAACGTTGACGATCTCTGCCTTCTGCTTCGCGCCATGATCGGGTACGACTCTCGCGACCCGCTCTCGACGAGCAACGATTCCGCCCCCTTCGGTACATTCGATCCGCCGCAATTGCGTTCGCTGCGTGTCGGCTACACCGAAGACTTCGGCGTCTGTGCCGTCGATAACGATATCCGCAAGGTGTTTCGCGAGCGCATGGCAGCGATTGCTCCTCTGTTTGGCGAGTGTCGTCCGCTCGATTTCGACTTGGGTGAGGCTGATCAATGCTTCGACGTCGTGCGTGCCGAAAGCTTCGTTGCCGCTTTCCATGACGATTACAGGCGAAACCCGGAACTTCTGGCCCCGGCCGTCAAGGCCAACTACGAGCTCGGCGCATCCATGTCCCTGGCGGACCGGGCTTGGGCGCATGCTGAACAGACACGCATCTTTCGCAGCTTCCAACGAACGTTGGCCGATGTGGATGTGGTGCTTGCCCCGGTAACCCCAGTGACTCCCTTCAGCTGGCAGCAGGCCTATGCCGAGCGCATCGACGGCATTCCGCTCGCCACGTACTATCGCTGGCTGGCACTCACCTATGTGGTCACATTGGCCAACAACCCGGCCCTGTCGATGCCGTGCGGGCTCGACCATGCCGGCATGCCATTCGGCATGCAGGTGATCGGCCAGTTCAGGGGAGACGCCCAATTGCTGCAGGCTGCCCGAGCCATCGAGCAAGCCTTCGAATCGCTACAGGCGACACGGCGTCCGAAGCCGGATCTCGCCAGGCTTTCCGAGCCCACACCGGAGTTGAAGTCCATCGTCACGTCGCCTCCCGGTTCGGACGATGGCCACTCCGCGACGTCGGCATCCGTTCCCGTCTAGGAGTCAGTCATGGCCTACGTCATTGCAGCCTTTATGGTATTCCTCACCACCGGGACAGCGTTTGCCTATCTGATGGGGGCAACCGCGATCCTTGCTTTCATTGCGGCGGGCTATCCCCAGTATCTGGCCATCGTTCCCCAACGTATCTTCTCCCAGTTGGATGTATTCGCCTTCATGGCAATGCCGCTGTTCATCCTCACTGGCGAGCTGATGAACCGCACCGGGGTAACGCGAGCCTTGATCGATCTGGCGATGGCCCTGCTGGGACGTCTCAAGGGTGGGCTGGGACACGTCAACATCATGACCAGTCTCTTTTTCTCGGGTATATCGGGCTCCGCCGTGGCCGATGCAGCGGCGGTGTCGAATACCTTGATCCCTGCCATGCGGGAGCGTGGCTACTCGCCCTATTACGCCGGCGCCATCACGGCGGCCTCCTCCATGATCGGACCGATCATTCCACCCAGCATCATCATGATCATTTATGGCGGGTTGACCGGCACTTCGGTGGCAGCGCTATTCGTTGCCGGCATCCTTCCCGGTCTGCTGCTGGCCTGCATGCTGTTCGGCATGAACGGCTGGCTTGCTCGCCGAGAGAATCACCCTGGTGGAGACACCATCGAAGTACCGCCTCTTCGAGCCAGCTTCCTGAAGGCCGCCCCTGCCCTGGCCATCCCGGTCATCATCCTGGGCAGCATCGTTTTCGGCCTGACCACGCCGACCGAGGGTGCCGCACTGGCAGTCGTGGCTGCCATTCTTGTCGGCAGGCTGCTGGGCGCCATGACGCCCAAGCTCTTCTATGAAGCGGCAGAGGCAACGGCCCGTTTGACGGGCGCGATATTCATCATTCTGTGTGCCATTGCGGTACTGAGCTATCTGGCAGGGCTGCTCGGCTGGCCGCAGTTGCTGTCGGGATGGGTGGAGTCGGCGGGACTCACCGGGACTCGCTATCTCATCCTGCTGATCGGGGTGCTGTTGATTGCCGGGATGTTCATGGACACCCCGGTGGCGCTCACCCTTCTGGTGCCACTGCTCGCACCTACGGCCCTGCTTCAGGGGATAAGTCCGGTACACCTGGGCATCGTGGTGTGTTTCAACCTCTGCATCGGCTTGATAACGCCGCCCCTGGGCAAGTGCCTCATCGTGGTGGCGGCTATCGCCAAGCTCGACTATTGGCGGCTTGCCCTGGCAACCCTGCCGTTCATCGCCGTGCAGATCGTCACCCTGCTGATGATCGCGTTCTTCCCTGAGATCAGTCTGTCACTGCCTCGGATATTCGGCTTCAAAGTGGATTGAAGATAATAACCACAAGAGGAGACATGCCATGAAACTGTTGCAAAAGCTGGCTTTGGCCGGCGCCCTGCTTGCTCTGACCACGACAGCCTGGAGCAGTGAGATCAAGGTTGCCCTCGACAGTCCGCCGGACCTCGAGAAGTCGGGCTCCTACGTCTGGGCGCACCACTTTACCGAAGCGCTCAATGAGCGGGGCCTGAGGGCCAGGGAGTTGCCACGTGACGCCGTCGGCGGCGAGGCGGAAAAGCTCGACCAGATTGCCATGGGGCTGTTGGAAGTATCGCTATCGGATGTGAATTCCGTCGCGCGAATCGACCCCTTCATCTTCGGCGTGCGACTGCCCTATCTCTTCGATGGCGTGGCCCATATGGACCGGGCCTTGGCCGAAGGCGATGTGTTGAATCGCATCAATGACGATATCGCCCATGCCAGCGTTCGATTGCTGGCGATCGTGCCGCTCGGACCGCCCTCGGGCATCATCACGACACGCAAGGCCGTCACCACGCCCGATGACATGTCCGGCCTGAGGATGCGCGCCCTCGACGATGCTCAGATCGCCCTCTACCGGGCCTGGGGGTCCAACGGCACCATCGTCTCCTGGGGGGAAGTCCCGGCTGCCCTGCAGACAGGGATCGTCGATGGCTACATCAATACGCCGCTCGTGCCCATCATGTTCGGACAAACCGACATCGTGGGCCATTTTACCGATGCCAATGTCATGAATGCGCTGCGCGCCGTTCTCGTGTCGGACGACTGGTATCGGGGACTGAGCGATGACGAGAGGGCTATCGTCGATGAGTCCGTCGACGTTGCCAACCAGGCCAATCGTGCCTGGCTGGAGGAGGTCACGCCCAAGGCGCTGGCCGAGCTCGAGGTGGCTGGTGTAGAAGTGCTGACATTGACGGATGCGGCGAGAGAGAGATTCCGTGAACTGTCACAGCCTGTCTATCATGACACGACGCTGACAGCGGAGCAGGTGGAAACCTGGTCGGAGCTGGCCCAACGTACCCGCTGATTTCAGCGGGTAGGCTCCCCGGTACCAGGCTCAAACTGGCACCGGGGCTGGGTAATCGTCGTGTTCCTGACAGGGTGTGCCGAATATGTATCGCTCAATCGTCATTTTCAGTGACTGGCTGGACTGGCTGACACGGCGCCTGGCGGTGTTGTGTCTGACGGCCATGCTGGTGTTCGTGGCCATACAGGTCGTCGCACGTTATGCCTTCAGCGCCCCACCCTCCTGGACCGAGGAGATGGCGCGCTACATGATGGTCTGGAGTGGGCTGCTTGGCGCCACCCTCTCCTTCAAGTCGAAAGACGATCCGGCGCTCTTCAAGGACCCCATGCAAGACAAGGGGAGTCCCTGGTGGCAACTCACGGCACTCGTGCGCGGCACGGCAGTGCTTATTTTTCTGGTGCCGATCATCTATTTCAGCATCTTCGGCCCGGGGATGGATACGACACGCGGATTCATTGCACGACAGGCCCGGCTCAGCGCAGATACGCTCGGGTTTCCGATGTCCTGGGTAGCAATGGCAGTGCCGATCTGCGCCGCGATCATCCTGGTTCATCTGCTGGCGCGAGCCTGCGAGCTGAAAATGGCGGAGTCGACCCGTATGAGCCGAATCAGTGGGCAGGAACCTCGAGGGCCTCGGTGACCGCCGGCCACAGCCGGTCGAAGTCGCGCTGCAGGTTGCCGTAGTCGGCCTCGAGCCAGGGCACCAGGGCAGCCAGCCGATTGGGGCCCGACAGGCGGTTGCCGATCCCCCGCACCGCATCGCAGGTGAAGCTGAAATCGGCGTAGCGGTGCAGCCAGTCCTGGGCGACCAGGGCCGGAATCATCCGCTCCAGACGAGCCGGTGCAGGCCGGTGGCCAAGCACGCGATAGCTGCGCAGCACCAGACGCGACTCCTGAGTCTCGAGCTCGAGTTCACGGGCCACGAAATGATCCCATAGCAGGTCCAGCGCGATGCCGGCATAGCGCCGATACTCGGCAGGCGCGCGCCTGCGCGCCGACAGTACGATCGGGTGAGCGTCGACGAAGGCATCGACCCGGCGATGATGGCGAATCCCCAGCGCCACCTCGGCAGGCCAGCCGGAAAGGTCGCTGCCCTTGACCCCATCGGCGATCAGATTACCGTAGAGAAACTCATCGCTGCCGCCGCGGGCAAGCCAGGCGTGGGCCAGGAAGTTCATGTGGGCCGTCAGAGGCAGTTGGCAGGTTTCGGCAGCCCGGCAAGGCGAGCCGTTACCTTGGCGGGGCTGTCGGGGAACAGGCGCATCAGGTGCAGCGAGCGACCCTTCTCCGGCCCCAGAGCCAGGCCCACCGCCTTGACCAGCGGGCGCATGGCCGGTGAGGCCTGATAGCGGGCATAGAAATCTCGGATCACCTCGATCACCTCCCAGTGCTCCTCGCCGAGATCGCGTCCCTCCTCGGCGGCCAGGGCCTCGGCCACGGCCGGTGTCCAGTCGCTGAGCTCGACGAGGTAGCCTTCCGGGTCCAGGGCGATGCGTCTGTCGCCGACGTTCAGGTAGCGTGCAACTTCGGTGGAAGCCATCAGAACCAGCTCACCGTCTTGTCGGCTTCTTCGGTCAGGGTGACGAAGCCATCCACATCGACGACCTGAACGACGGCGTCGCACTGGCCCTCGAGCCCGCGTGCGTGCAGGTCCTCGCGCAGCGCGAACAGACGCCCCTCAACCTGTTGGAAATGACGTACCTGGGACGTCAGTGCACCCAGCACGCCATCTTCGACCAGCAGCAGGCGGTCCGTGTCGCTCATGGCGGCGAGCGTTTCGCGATACACCAGGCTCGAACTGGGCGGTCGGTTGAGAATATGCAGGATCATGAAGCCTCACAGTGGCATCGAAGCCTATCAGAAAGTCAGGATCTGCTTGTGGCCGGCAAGTAGCTCGGGAATCACTGCGGCGGGGATTCCCGAGGCCGGGAGTTGCAGATCCTGCTGGGTCAGGCCGAAGCTCGCCAGGGCATCCTCGACGAAGTACAGCGACTCGATGTCGTACATGGCCAGCATGTCCAGGGTGGGCGCAGTGCTCTTCTGGCCCAGCGGTCCGGTCTGCTGGTCACGGGCCAGGGCCAGTACGCCATCGCTCTGGAACAGTAGCGTCACCGACTGACCGAAAGCCGCGGCCACCAAGGCCGCATCCAGACCTTCGCGCAGCCAGCTGCTGCCATGTGGTGCGTGGCGCAGGATGACCAGCAGGTCTCCGGTGGCAGGGGCGTGTGACGACATCCGTTCGTTCTCCTCAGGGGGCGAAGGTCACCAGGCGGTCGACGCTCTGCCCCAGGTCGATCAACTGACCGAGCCCCGTCAGTTCGAAGGGGGGCTCGACGCTATGGCCGTGCTTGCCATGGCGGTTGGCCTCGCGCTCGTCGAGCATGCCGCGGCGCAGGGCGGCGGCAATGCACACCTGCAACTGCGTGCCATGTTCGGCATTGAGTGCGCACCAGGCATCGTAGAGGTGCGGTTCGTCCTGAGGCGGTGCGGCCAGGCGGGCGGCGTTGTATACCCCTTCATGATAGAAGAAGACGCACTCCAGGCGGTGGCCGCGGGTCAGCAGCGCCGAGGCAAAGCGCAGCGCGGAATGGGACGCCTGGCTGCTGTAGGGCGCTCCCTGGACGAGTAGAGCGTAGCGCATGGCGGTACCTGTCTGCTCAAACGCGCAGGCCCCGCATCAGCGGGGCCCGGCGATACCCTCGTGATCGGCGATCAGTCGTTGCTCATGATGCCGAGCAGCGCCAGCAGGCTGACGAAGAGGTTGTAGATCGAGACGTACAGCGTGATGGTGGCGAGGATGTAGTTGGTCTCGCCGGCGCGGTGCACGATCTCGCTGGTCTGATAAAGGATGGCGGCCGAGGCGAACAGCACGAAGCCGGCAGATACCATCAGCATCAGGGTGGGGATCTGGAAGATCAGGCCTGCGACCATGGCCAGGATCAGCACGATGGCGCCTGCCATCAGGAAGTTGGCCAGGAAGCTGAAGTCCTTCTTGGACACCAGTGCCACGGCGGAAAGCCCGATGAAGGTCAGACCGGTCATGGCCAGTGCGTTCATGATCAGCGCGGCGCCGTTGGGCAGGGCCAGGTAGGCACTGAGAATCGGGCCGAGGGTAAAGCCCATGAAGCCGGTGAAGGCGAAGGTGGCCAGCAGGCCGGTAGCCGAGTTGGCGGTCTTGTGGACCAGGAACATCAAGCCGTATGCGCCGATGAAGAACACGAAGATGTTCATCCGCTCGACGCCCATGGCCATGGCGGCACCCGCTGTGACGGCGGAGAACAGCAGAGTCATCGCCAGCAGCGCGTAGGTGTTGCGAAGAACCTTGTTGGCGCTGACGGCCTGGGACGAGTGCTGGGCCACATGTGTGTCGTGATAGGCCATTGATCGAGAGCTCCCTGTAGTTGATCTTGGTTGATCTCAGCAGTGGACCAAGGATGCCGTCGGTTGGTTCCCGACGCAAGTCCTTAGTTCTACAACGCTCAACGCATCTTCATCGCGAGTATAGTTCTTCATACAGCGCAGCGGCCACCCGCCGGGTGTTTTCGCACAGTTCCGGTTCTTGCGCTATCTGCCTGCGGTCGAGCCAGCGAATTTCACTGGCATCGTCGCCGGCGACCGCCTCTCCGCCGAGCCACCGGCAGCTCACCACGACGATCACGTAGTGGTACAGCAAGCGTCTCTGGGCATCATGCTGGATCTCCTCGACGGCTGTCATAACACGCTCCGCCTCGGCCTCGACCCCGGTTTCCTCGCGCAGTTCGCGCACGGCAGCCTCGAACATCGACTCACCCGGTTCCACGCGGCCGCCCGGCAGTGCCAGCCGATTGGCGTTGGGCGGCTTGGTACGTCGCACTACCAATACCCTGCCCTGCTCGATCGCCGCCGCTGCGACGGCGACGATGGGGCCAGTTTGTGTTTCGCGCGGGGCTGACATGACGACTCCTCGACGCTAACGCAGCGATGCTCTTGACCTTATGAGCATAACTGGTAATATTCGCCCCCGTGAGCCGGAGGGATGGCAGAGCGGTTGAATGCACCGGTCTTGAAAACCGGCAAAGGTGAAAGCCTTTCCAGGGTTCGAATCCCTGTCCCTCCGCCACCTAGTCTTTAGAATCAAGCGCCTGCGGGCGCTTTTTTCGTTTGCCCATCATACGACCCAACATCATGCAGTGAGCATGCCGCCTATCTTCGCCCAGTGAGTCGGCCACCAAGTCGCGGACTCCAGCTCGATGTGCTGGCGAAGCCGAATTCGGACGCTCGCCACCTCTATTGCGGTGCAATATGAGGTGTTAGAATAATGGCGTTTTTCATCCCTCCCCTACTACTCCATCCAGGAACTCAATCCATGCCTATCGGCTTTTGTTCCCTCGCCAGACTCCGGGGCCTCTCCCGGTGGTCAGGCATCGCTATGCTCGCTCTTCTCGCTATGTCCTTCAGCCCGGCCGCGCTTGCCGTCACCGGGAGTATCCCGATGACCGGCTCGATGGTCGGTTTCCTGGCAGTCCTGATCTTCGTGCTGGCCTACTCCCTGGTCATGGCCGAAGAGAAGCTGCACATGCGCAAGTCGAAGCCGGTGCTGGTTGCCGCCGGCTTGATCTGGACGATGATCGGCTGGGTTTATGTGCAGGCCGGCATGCCCGACCAGGCCGAGCACGCCTTCCGCGAAACCCTGCTCGAGTTCACCGAGCTCATGCTCTTCCTGCTGGTGGCGATGACCTACATCAACGCCATGGACGAGCGCCGCGTCTTCGATGCCCTGCGCTCATGGATGGTGCGCAAGGGCTTCAGCTACCGGCAGCTCTTCTGGCTGACGGGCGTGCTGGCCTTCGTGATCTCGCCCATCGCCGACAACCTGACCACGGCCATGCTGATGTGTGCGGTGGTGACCAAAGTGGCCGAGGGCGACAAGCGCTTCATCAACCTGTGCTGCATCAACATCGTGGTGGCCGCCAACGCCGGCGGCGCGTTCAGCCCGTTCGGCGACATCACCACGCTGATGGTATGGCAGGCCGGCATCGTGCAGTTCTATGAGTTCTTCACGCTGCTGATTCCTTCCATCGTCAATTTCCTCATTCCCGCGGTGGTGATGAGCTTCTTCATCAACAACCGCAAACCGGAAGGCGTGTACGAGGACGTCTGGCTCAAGCGCGGTGCGCGTCGCATCATCGCCCTGTTCCTGCTCACCGTGGCCACGGCGGTCGCCTGTCACACCCTGCTCCACTTGCCGCCCGTGCTGGGCATGATGACGGGCCTTGGATACCTGCAGTTCTTCGGCTATTACCTGCGCCGCAGCCTGCCGCGCTCGCTGGAGCGCAAGCGTGCTCGCTACACCGCCCGTGGCGATGAGCGCAAATTGGCGCAGTTGGGCAGCGTGGTGCCCTTCGACGTGTTCAATCGCGTGGCACGGGCCGAGTGGGATACTCTGCTGTTCTTCTACGGCGTCGTGATGTGCGTGGGAGGCCTGGGCTTCATGGGTTATCTGGGCCTGCTTTCCGAGGCGCTCTACCTGGGCTGGAACCCGACCTGGGCCAACATCGTGCTGGGGCTGGTCTCGGCGGTGGTCGACAACATTCCCGTGATGTTTGCCGTGTTGACCATGCAGCCTGACATGTCCCATGGGCAGTGGCTGCTGATCACCCTGACGGCCGGTGTGGGTGGCAGCGTGCTGTCGATCGGCTCCGCTGCGGGTGTCGCACTCATGGGCCAGGCGCGTGGCAACTATACCTTCATGGGCCACTTGCGCTGGGCGCCGGTGATCCTGTTGGGCTATGTGGCCAGCATCGCGGTTCACCTATGGCTCAATGCGGCCAGCTTTGCCATCGGCTGAGTAGTCGCTGGTAAGACGCAAGACGGGGCAGCTTGGCTGCCCCGTCTCGTATCTGTCGCTGTCATAGAGAAATGAGTGTCAGAAGATGAGCATCAGCAGGCCGATGACCACCAGCAGGCCAATGAGAAAGATGATCCCGGCGGTACTTGCCAGAAATTTGAGCATGTGACGTCTCCTTGTCGATGCCGATTGTGGTTACGAGAAGATAGAAGCCGCCTTCCAGTGCTGCAAGCGAAGCGGTCATGGCTTGGGGGTCAATAGAGGCGCAAGCCGACCCGGGTTACCCGATTGCCGTCCATCTCGCTGACCACCCAGTGAATGCCGTGCCAGTCGACGTCGTCACCCACGACGGGATGGCCGCCCACCCGCAAGGACACGAACTCGGCCAAGGTCATCTCACTCTCTCCGGGGCTCAGGGTCAGGCCGTAAACGCTGGCGATATCCCGCATCAAGGCATCGCCATCGAAGGTGAAAGTGCCGAAGAAGGCACGCTCCCGCTTCAACTTGGCATCGCCGCTGAACAGCCGGTTGAGCGCCGGCAGATCCTCGCTGCGCCCGATGACGCAAATCACGTCGCCAAGCTTCAGGCGCGTGCTGCCCTTGGGGTGCAGCATGGCGTGTTGGCGAAACAGTGCGGAAATCACCGCGCCCGAGGGAAAGCGCAACAGGCGAATGGGGACGTCGTCGAGATCCTGATTGTCCACCTTGTAGACGAACATCTCGTAATCGTTTTCCGGCAGGATACCGAGCGGGCCGCGATTGTTGGGGGTCACGCCAACGGGCACCTCCACCTTGGTCCAGCGTGCCATCAGGGGTAGCGTGCCGCCCTGAATCAGCAGCGAGAGCAGAACCACGGCAAAGGCGACGTTGAAATAGAGCGCGGAATTCTCCACCCCGCCGATCACCGGGAAAATGGCCAATACGATGGGGACCGCTCCTCTCAGGCCGACCCAGGAGATGAAGCCGATTTCCCGCCAGCGGAAGCGAAAGAACGGCTTGACCGTCACCAGTACCGCCAGCGGGCGGGCGATGAAGATCAGCACCAGCGCCACCAGGGCAGCCGGCAAGGCGAACTCGAGCAGCCCCGATGGGCTGACCAACAGACCCAGGATCAGGAACAGCCCGATCTGGCTCAACCAGGCCAGGCCATCATGCACGGGCAGAATGAAGTTGAGATGGCGCCCCGGCTGGTTGCCGATCATCAACCCGGTGAGATAGATCGCCAGGAAGCCGCTGCCGCCGAGGAAGCTGGTGGCACCGAAAACGCAGAACCCAAGCCCCAGTGCCAGCAGTGAGTAGAGCCCAGGGGCGAGATCCAGCCAGCGCAGCAGTTTGGCGCTCAGCCAGCCGCCGCCCACCCCGATCACCAGGGCCAGGCCGAACTGCAGCGCCATGAACGTTGCCGTCGAACCCAGCCCGCGGATGTCGCCTACCAGTAGTTCGACGAGCAGCACGGTCAGGAAGATGGCCATGGGATCGTTGGTGCCGGACTCGATCTCGAGCGTTGCGCTGACGCGCTCATTGAGATGCACGCCGCGACCGCTGAGCATCGAGAAAACCGCCGCGGCATCGGTGGAACCGACGATGGCGCCGACCAGTAGGCCCTGGACGAGCGTCAGGTCGAAGATCCACATGGCGAACAGGCCGACGATGGCGCTGGTAACGAAAACGCCGAGCGTGGCGAGGGAGAGCGCCGGTCGAAAACCGACACGGAACGTCTTGAGGCGGGTGCGCAGCCCGCCATCGAGAAGGATCATGGCCAGCGCGAGGTGACCGATCAGGAAAGCCAATGAATAATCGTCGAACTGAATTCCCAGAATACCGTCTTCGCCAGCCAGCATACCCAGCCCGAGGAAGATCAGCAGCAGCGGCAAGCCCACCATCGAAGAGATACGGCTGGCCACGACGCTCAAAGCGATGAGAAAGCCGGATAACAGAAACAGCGTATTGATGGTGTCCATGCATGACCTCGAGCCGGAATGGCTCCATTATGCCATGCCGCCCATACTCTCGCAGGGCGGTCTCAGCTAGCCATGCCTGTCATGACAACGATAAACTGGTCGCTTACTGAAGATTACACATGCTTTGGAGCGCCATGGCCAAGCCTGATCGCAGCACCATGATTCGCATCCTGGCAGTGGCGTTGACGACTGCCCTGCTGTTGCTGCCGCTGTTGCTGCAAGCCGAGCCGGTTGCGGAAGAGGCTGATCCGCTACCCGTACCGCCGCTGGAACTCGATACCGAGGTCACGGTGTTCCCCCCCTTGGTGACCGGCGAGGCCATGGCACCGGATGGCGCCGTGCCGCTGGTCGAGGCGCCCCCCGTCGTCGAGGGTGCCGGGGTCATCGGGCACCTTCTGCCAGAGGCACCAGGCGCGCTCGACGAGCACGAGGCAAGCTCGAGCGAGCCCGCGCCGGACGTGCCAACGGTGGTCACTGCCCCGGCCGATCCGATTGTACCGCCACCCACCACCCAACTGAGCGTGACGCTGGACTGGTACCTCAATCCCCAGCACGCCACCCTGCTGATAGCACGTGAAAAAGGTATGTTCCTGCGTCGCGGACTGGACGTGGCGCTGGTGGTGCCGGCCGATCCCAACGTACCCGCCAAGCTGTTGGCTGCAGGACGAACCGACCTTGCGTTGGGGCGCCAGACCCAGCTGCATCTGCTGGTCGATAGCGGCATGCCGCTGGTGCGTATCGCCACCCTGATAGCGGCCCCCGTCTCGGGGCTGATGCTGCGTGCCAATGCCGATTCGGAGAAACAGGACTTGGCCGTGGAAGGCATGCGCATCGGCTATACCGATGCCGATGGTCGCGATGCCATGCTGCAGAGCGTGCTGAGCGAACTGCTGGGAACGGCCAACGGACTGGATCTGGTAGAGTTGAAGGACACCAACTACGGCATGCTCGATGCCATGCGCGCCCAGGACGTCGACGGCATGATGATGCACCATCGCTACCTGCTGCCGCGCCAACTGGCCGACGAAGGCATATTGACCCACACCCTGCCGATCGAGGAGTTCGGCCTGCCACTGCATGATGGATTGATCCTGATGGCCAACCGCGATCAGCTCAATGGCAAGCGCGATGCACTGCGCCGCTTCGTCTCGGCACTGGAGGAAGCGACGCTGTGGATCGTCAACCATCCCCGGGAGGCGTGGGAGTTACTGGAAAAGGCCGAACCCGCCCTGGCCGACCCGATCAATCGGGAAGCCTGGGCTGGCATCGCCCCGCGCTTCTCGCTGCAACCGGCGGCCGTGGACAAGGGGCGCTATCTGCGCCTCGAGCAGTACCTGCTGGAGGCCGGCATCATCGAGGTGCCAACACCCCTGGAGCGGCTCGCGATAGACCTGGGTACGGCCACTCCCTAGCCGATGCGTATGGTGGAAATCAGGCTGACAAGGCTGAGAGAAAAGCGTTGACCTTGGCCTGAAAGGCTTCGGGCTGCTCGGCATGCAACCAGTGGCCGGCGTCCTGCAGGGTCACCACTTCGGCCATCGGCAATACCTCACGCAGCGCCGGCAGCGCCGAATCCGGGACATAGTGCGAACGGCCTCCACGCAGCACCAGCACCGGCCCATCGAAAGCGCCCTCACCGGCAGGCGCCTGCATGATCTCCTCGTAGCCTGTCTCGATCTGGTCGAGCCCCACTCGCAATGCCAGCATGCCCTCGGCATCGCGCTCCAGGTTGGTGGCGAGAAACAGGCGCGTGGCACGTTCTTCGACATGTTCGGCCAGTAGTGCATCCGCCTCGCGTCGGTTTTCCGGCCTGCCGCGCTGCAGATTGCGCAGGCCGGCAAAGACCGCGTCGTGGCCATGGCCGTACTTCTGCGGTGCGATGTCGGCCACGATCAGCGACGCCACTCGCTGTGGCGTCATGCGGGCCAGACTGATGACCACCTTGCCACCCATGGAATGCCCCAGCAGATGTGCCCGGTCGATTCCCAGGCGATCCATCAGAGCCAGCAGATCCTCGGCCATTTCGCCATAGCTCATGCCATCGGCGTGGGGCGAGCGACCGTGATTGCGCAGGTCGACCGCGATTACCCGGCGCTGCTCCTGCCACTGCTTGACGTGGGAGCGCCAGTTGTCGGCGCTGCCCAGCAGGCCGTGGACGACGATGAGCGGGGTACCCTCTCCACCGCTATCCTGGAAATTGAGTTCGACGGTCATCCTTCCTCCCTTACATGAGCGTGTGGGCCCGGGCATTTTGGTCTGAGCATCGTTCAGAGCCGCTGCGGTGCCAGATCCTGCTGCCCGGTGATTTGCACCAGCCTGCGGCTCAGCGAGCTCAGCAACACGCCATAGAGCGGCAGGAAGAACAACAGGCTGATGCCCAGCTTGATGACATAGTCCACGGTGGCGATCTCGACCCAGTTGGCTGCCATGAAGGGATCAGGGCTGCGATAGAAGGCCATGGCAAAGAACGCGGCGGTATCGGCGAGATTGCCCAGCACGGTGGAAACGGCCGGGGCGACCCACCAGGCTCGCAGGCTGCGCAAGCGATCGAAGACCTGTACGTCGAGCAGTTGGCCGAGCACGTAGGCGGCAAAGCTTGCCAAGGCGATGCGCGCCACGAAGAGGTTCCACTCGCCCAGCGCTTCCAGGCCGGCGAAGCTGCCACGGGGGAAGACGACCGAGACGACGTAGGAGATCAGCAGCGCAGGCAGCATCACGCGCATGATGATGGCGCGGGCCGGCTCCTTGCCGAACAGCCTCACGGTGAGGTCGGTGGCGAGAAAGATGAAGGGAAAGCTGAACGCCCCCCAGGTGGTATGGAAGCCGAACAGCGTGAACGGCAGCTGGACGAGGTAATTGCTGGCGGCAATGACCAGGATGTGAAACGACACCAGCAGCAGTAGGCAGCGTCGCTGCTGCGCTTCGGACAGGACGAACATGAGTGAATCCTTTTTGGACGGCCGCCGCGGCGGCCAAGTCGATGACGAGGGGTGAGGGAACCCTCGCCGGTACCCGTATCGTCGGGTGCCGGAATGAGGCAGGGATTATACGTGGCCCGCTGTCACTGGCCAATGCCTGTCCGAAGACAGGAGGAGACAAAGTGAAAATGGAGCGCTGAGCCGCCGGGTGGCGGCTCAGCGCTCGGCGCTCAGACCTGGCGTGCCTCGTTCGCCGAGCCCACGTCACGCGCCTTCATGGCTTCGTGCACGTCCTGCAGGCTTGCCGGATCGTCGATGGTCGAGGGAACGCCGTACTCCTTGCCATCGGCGATGTTGCGCAACAGTTTGCGCAGTATCTTGCCCGAGCGGGTCTTGGGCAGGCGGTTGACCACCAACACCTGCTTGAAGCAGGCGATCGGACCGATCTTCTCCCGCACCAGCGCGATCAGCTCGTTTTCCAGGGTGACCTCGTCGCCATCGAAACCGTCCTTGGGGATGACCAGGCCGACCGGTATCTGCCCCTTCAGGGCATCGTGAATGCCGATCACTGCGCATTCGGCCACGGCCCGGTGGGCGCCGACCACCTCTTCCATCTCGCCGGTGGAGAGCCTGTGTCCGGCCACGTTGATGACGTCGTCGGTGCGGCCCATGATGAAGAGGTAACCCTCTTCGTCGAAGTAGCCGCCGTCGCCGGTCAGGTAATAGCCGGGGAAGGCGGCCATGTAGGCACTGTGGAACCGCTGAGGATCGCCCCATACGCCGACCAGACAGCCCGGCGGCATGGGCTGCTTGATGACCACGCTGCCCTGTTCCATCGGCGCGGCCTGCTCCCCTTCCCGGTTGAGGATTTGCACGTTGAAGCCGGGCACCGGCACAGTGGCGCTGCCGGCCTTGGTCGGCATCGGTTCGAGCCCCTGCAGATTGGCTGCTATCGGCCAGCCGGTCTCGGTCTGCCACCAGTGGTCGATGACCGGCACGTCGAGCAGGTCGTCCAGCCAGTGGAACGTCGGCGGATCGAGGCGCTCACCCGCCAGATAGAGCGCCTTGAGGCAGGAGATATCGTACTGCTGCAGCAGGATGCCGTCAGGGTCCTCTTTCTTGATGGCGCGGAAGGCCGTCGGCGCAGTGAAGAAGCTCTTGACCCGATACTGGCTGATCAGCCGCCAGAAGGCGCCGGCGTCAGGCGTCTTGACGGGCTTTCCTTCGTAGACCACGGTGGTGCAGCCACGCAGCAGCGGGGCATAGACGATATAGGAGTGGCCCACTACCCAGCCCACGTCCGAGGCCGAGAAGAATACGTCGCCAGGGGCCACGTCGTAGATGGTTTCCATCGAGTAATGCAGTGCTACGGCGTATCCCGCCGTGTCGCGTACCACGCCCTTGGGCTTGCCGGTCGTCCCGGAAGTGTAGAGAACGTAAAGAGGATCGCTCCCCTTCACCGGCACACAGTCGGCCGGCTCGGCGTTCTCGAGCAGCTCGGCCCAATCAAGATCGCGCGGACCGAGTTCGGCCAACTGCTGCTGACGCTGCAGGTAGATGCAAGCATCGGGCTTGTGCTCGCTCAGCTCGATCGCTGCAGCGATGTTCGGCTGATAGGCAATGACCCGGTCGATTTCGACGCCGCAGGAGGCCGCCACCACGACCTTGGGCTTGGCGTCGTCGATGCGAACGGCGAGCTCGTGAGGGGCGAAACCGCCGAATACCACCGAGTGCACGGCGCCCAAGCGCGCGCAGGCGTACATCGCCACCAGCGCCTCCGGCACCATCGGCATGTAGATGACGACGCGATCGCCTTTCTCCACCCCGAGCCCCTTGAGCGCGCCGGCGAACAGTGCCACCTCGTCGCGCATCTCGCGGTAGGTCAGCGTGCGTTTCCCCCCGGTGACGGGCGAGTCCCAATAGATGGCCGGCTGGTCGCCTCGCCCCTGGTCGACATGATGATCCAGGGCGGCGTGGCACAGGTTCAGTTCGCCGTCCGTGTACCAGCGAGCGTGCCCCTGCTCGTCGTAATCGAGGACGGTCTTGGGTGACGTGAACCAAGGGATCCGGCGCGCTTGGTCGGCCCAGAAGGATTGCGGCTGTTCGATCGAGCGTTGGTATTCGTTTTTGTAGGCTGGCATGGGCATCTGTCCGACATCGAAGAGAACTTGATTGTTGACACTTTAGAGATTTTCTTCGGTTTTTCCTTCATACCATCGGCTAATATCGAGAAAAAAGCCGGCACATTGTCGTCAGGCACCACCGGGTTGTTGACAATGAGAAGCAAAAGAGAGGAGCAGCAAGGAGGAAATAGCGACTTTGGTTGATTCTCCGTTTGACAGGGAGGATGTCACTATCAATGATGACTAAATCAGCAATGCCATGACCAAGATTGGGCGCTGCCGAACAGCAACGGCTGTGACATGTCGTTTGCGCTGTCTTGTCCCGGACCGAGGTAGATGCCTGAAGCCGCCAAGCCCTGAGTCAAGCCACTGTGGCTCGGGCAATATGGGGAGAACATCATGAGCACCTCGCACAGCGCTGCAAGCCGGCTTCTTCAAGCTGGCAACCCGGCCATCGACAACGCCACTGCCCTGCTGAAGGCACTGGCCAACGACAATCGCTTACGTATCCTGTGTCTGCTGGACGGTGCCGAGCTTTCGGTGACCGAACTCAACCAGCGGCTTTCGCTGAGCCAATCCGCCCTCTCGCAGCACTTGGCGATCCTGCGTCGTGAAGGGCTCGTGTCGACGCGCCGGGCATCGCAGACCATCTACTACTCGCTGCAGGGCGAACAGGCGCGTCGCATGATCGACGCCCTGGTGCGTTTGCAGGAGGCGTGAGCGGCTGCGACGCCGCACTCAGCGTTTTTCCCAGCGGCTGGCGTCGAGGCGCTCGAGCACACGCATGATGGCTCCCTCGACGGCCTTGCTGGTTGCCATTCCCAGCCGTTCGCCCATCGGGTGGCGGGTCTCGAGACGAACGCCAATGATGCGTGCCTCTTCCATACGCGATACCAGATAAGCCTCACTGGTACCGAGCACATCGATCAACCCCTTGTCCAGGGCGTCCCGCCCGTACCACACCTCGCCCGTGGCCACTGCTTCGATATCGAGATCGGGGCGCCGTTCGGCCACGTGACGCTTGAACAGAGCGTGAATGTTGTCGAGATCGGACTGGAACTTTTCACGCCCCTCTTCGGTGTTCTCACCGAAGACGGTCAGCGTCCGCTTGTACTCACCGGCCGTGAGCAATTCGACATCGACGTCGTGGCGTTTCAGCAGGCGATGAACGTTGGGCAACTGGGCGACGACGCCGATCGAGCCCAGCACGGCAAACGGTGCGGCACGCAGCTGGTCGGCGGCACATGCCATGAGGTAGCCGCCGCTGGCAGCAACCTTGTCCACGCAGACGGTGGTCTTCAGCCCGGCCTCGCGCAGGCGATCCATCTGGGCGGCGGCGAGCCCGTAGGAGTGCACCAGGCCACCGGCGGACTCGAGACGCACGACGACCTCGTCTCCCGTTTCGGCCGCGGCGATCACGCTGGAGATCTCCTCGGCGAAGCGCCCCACGCCCGAGGCCTTGATGTCACCGCGGAAATCCAGCACCCAGACCGTGTGGCGCGGCTCGGACGGCGACTTGCGGCTGCGGGAACGGCTCTTGTCGTCGCGCCGAAAGGCCTTGACCAGGCGCTTGCGCGCACTGGGCTCGGTGGCGGCCAGGGTCAGGCGTCGCCGGCGATACTCCAGCCGGTCGTTCAACTCCTCGATTTTCAGCCGTGTGCGCTCGCGGCCCTCGCCCTTGATCCGGGCAATGACCACCACCGCCACGACGACCAGCAGCGTGAGTACCGACATCTGTACGATGAAGCGCCCGATATCCATCAGCCATTCATTCACGTTGCCACTCCCTCCGTTGGTTGATTGCCAATCGTGACCTCGACCGAGGACATTGACAACGGACTTGATTGAAACAATCGTTTGAAATAACCTTTGACAAACAGGTTCTCAAGTCCCCGGCTCAATACCCATAGGAAATACCATGTCCATCTCGACCCTCGATAAACTGCAAGAGCGCTTCGATCCCCAGGCCGCCAAGGGCATGGACGATGTCTTCCAGTTCCACTTCAGCGACAACGGCAGCCATTATCTGGTCGTCAAGGATGGCACCCTGGCAATCGAGGAGGGCGAGCATGACGACCCTTCCGTCTCGCTCTCCATGAGCACCGATACCCTGAAAGGCATCATGACTGGAGACGTCAATGGCATGACGGCCTTCATGACAGGCAAGCTCAAGGCCACCGGTAACGTGATGCTGGCCACCAAGCTCACCAGCCTGTTCCCTAATCGCTGATCGACCCGCGTGGACACAGCGTCGAAGGGCCGCCAACAGGCGGCCCTTTTCTTTACTGCATGCCACCGCCTGTCATTTACGCGCGACCCCGCCCGCGACCTCGGCCAGGTGGGTTTCGATCAGCGCCCGGGATATGGAGTATGTCGGCGGAAGTTGGGGCAGCCGGCCGGGCGTGAACCAGGCGGCGTCGGCGATCTCGATGCCGTCGATACGAATGCGCCGGCTGGCGGCTTCGGCGAAGAAGCCCAGCATCAGGGCGTGGGGAAAGGGCCAAGCCTGGCTGCGGTAGTAGCGTATGCGCCCTACGCTGACGCCCACCTCCTCGTGCACCTCGCGGTGAACCGCCTCCTCGGCCGATTCGCCCGGCTCGATGAAGCCGGCCAGCGTGGAGTAGCGTCCCGGCGGAAAGCGCGGACTGCGAGCCAACAGCATGGCTTCGCCATGAGTGACAAGGGTGATGATGCAGGGCGAGATGCGCGGATAGTTGCGATGCCCGCACTGCGCGCAGTGCATGGCGAATTCGGCATCGAGCCGCGCCGAGGGCGCTCCGCAGCGCCCGCAGAAGCGATGATCGCGTATCCAGGCTGCCACCTGCAGCGCGGTGGAGATCAGCGGAAACCAGGATTCCGGAAGACGTGCAAGCCACTGTCGTCCATCGGGCCAACTCTCGTCGGCATGCTCTTCCACCGACAGCGCGATCGGCTCGTCATGCCAGAAGGCCAGCGGCTGCACACTCTGGGGCCAGGGTTGTTCCGGCTGCAGCGGGCTACCATCCGGGCCGATGGCAATGCGTCCATCGGCCACTCGAATCAGGCGGCCGTGGCTACAGCCGAGCGGTAGCTCACGGCGCAGCATCGCTGGCCTCGTGCGTCTGGCCTAGCAGCGCGTCCCAGTGACAGCTGCCCGATGCCTGACGAATCTGCTCGAGCTTGGCACGGTGGGCAGCCAGTTCCTCGGCGCCGGGCTGCACCACGCGCAGAGTGCCGGCAGGCAAGGCAAGGCGCCTGATGGACAGGCCGCTGGCCATGGCGTCGCTACTGCTGCTCTCCTCCGCATCCAGCGACAGCGCCGTCTGACCACCGGTCATGGCCAGATAGACTTCGGCCAGGATCTCTGCATCGAGCAAGGCGCCGTGCAGCACACGATGACCGTTGTCGATCTCGTAGCGTTTGCACAAGGCATCCAGGTTGTTGCGCTGGCCGGGGTGGCGCTCGCGTGCCAGTTTCAGCGTATCCAGGATTCGACAGTGCTCGGCCACCGGCCCCAGGCGTGGCTCACCGCGAGCCGACAGAAGCAGGTTGAACTCGTGGTCGATGAAGCCGACGTCGAACGCGGCGTTGTGGATCACAAGTTCGGCACCGCGCACGAATGCCCAGAACTCATCGGCGACCGCGGAAAAGACCGGTTTGTCCTCGAGAAACTCGTTGGTGATGCCGTGCACCCCGATGGCCTCGGCCTCGACCTCGCGCTCGGGATTGATGTACTGATGGTAGGTGCGTCCCGTGAATCGGCGGTTCACGAGCTCGAGGGCACCGATCTCGATCAGGCGGTGGCCTTCCCGGGGGTCGATACCGGTGGTTTCGGTATCCAGCACGATCTGACGCATGGCTAGGACTCAGGTTGAGTGATGGTGGGCTTGGAGCTGGTCCGGTGGGCATCGATGGCGGCGTTGGCCAGCGCATCGGCGCGCTCGTTGCCGGGATGGCCGCTGTGCCCCTTGACCCAATGCCAATGAATCCGATGGCGCCGAGTCTCCTCGAGCAGCTCGCGCCAAAGCTCCGCATTCTTGACGGGTTGACGATTGGCCGTCTTCCAATTGCGCTTCATCCAGCCGTGGATCCATTCGGTGATGCCGAGCCGCAGGTATTCGGAGTCGGTCCAGAGCTCCACCTCGCAGGGGCGCTTGAGCGTGCGCAACGCCATGATGGCGGCCATCAACTCCATGCGATTGTTGGTGGTGTTCGCCTCGAAGCCATTGAGGGTCTTCTCGTGACTGCCGCTTTCCAGTACGGCCCCCCACCCCCCCGGGCCCGGGTTACCGCGGCAGGCACCATCGGTGTGTATCGTCACGCTGGGGAGGGGCTGATCGCGCTCACTGTCACTCAACTTCGGTGGTCCTTCTACTTGGTTCCGGCGCGGTACTTCCGACACGCGTCGCATGACCCAGGGCTCCGCCGCCCAGGCTGCTCTGAATGCGCAGCTTGGGTCGCTGACTCTGAACGAGGCGCGCTCGGCGTCTGGCACGAATGATGTAGCTATCGCCCAGCGGCACGTTATGCCGCCGCCCGAGAGTTTCGAGCGTGGCATTGTTAGGTAGGCTGCCAGGAAGATGAAAGCCGCAATAGTCTACCCGCTCGATGCGAAAGTCGACAAACGCCAGCCAGTCTCCGAGCTTTGCCGGGGTTCTCCAGTGACCACGCCAGGGCAAGCGGTTACGCCGCCTGGGCGAGAGCCGTGCCAGGCCGGTAATGCCCAGCGGCATCCAGCCCAGTACGATCAGACAGCCATCGTCCGCCGTGACCCGAGCTGCTTCCTGCAGTAGCCGGTGCGGTTCTTCCACGAGTTCGAGCAAGTGGTGCACGATGACCAGATGCAGACATTCATCCGGCAGAGGGAGCGCGTCCAGCGGACAGACCAGGCTCGACGCAGACTCGGAGAGCTCGGCGGTGGGAGCCCAGCGAATGTTATGGCGGATGGGTGACATGTCGGTCAGCGAAGGCCCCATTCCCAGTTCAAGACTGTGGCCGCCGTGCAGGCTTTCACATACGGGACCCAGGCAGGCCCGTTCGGCACGCCAATGCGCCTGTCCGTTCTCGCTGGACCAGTAGCGATGCCCCTCTCGATACAGCTGAGCCAAGGTGGCCGCTCCGTGCGGATTTGACATTTCCGACCATTACCTCCATGATCACCGGTTTTGCAGGCAATTTTTGGCTAATTGGCCGCTATTTCGTCGCCATGTTTCGCATGCTGGCGACCCCAAGTGACGCCGGACGCAATGGGAAACACCGGCGAGCTGCATTCATTTCGGTTGACAATTCGGTTGACGACGCAACAAGGACAGACCGCCTATGCTGAGCGTGACACCGATTCCCGCTTTTAGCGACAACTATATCTGGCTACTGCGCCAGGATACGAGCCCGGAAGCCTGTGTCGTGGATCCAGGCGATGCGGCGCCGGTCATCCAGACGCTGGAGCAGGAAGGCCTCGCCCTCGGCACCATTCTCGTCACCCATCATCATCACGACCACACGGGTGGCCTGCCGGAGCTCATCGAACGCTATTCACCCGAGGTCATCGGCCCCGACAACCCGGCTATCTCGGGCCTGACGCAGCGAGTCGGTCAAGGCGACTCCTGCCGCGTCATGGGACGTCGCTTCGACGTCCACGAGGTGCCCGGCCATACCCTCGATCATATCGCCTTCTTCACGGCTGGCATCCCCCCACTGCTGTTCTGCGGCGACACGCTGTTTGCGGGGGGCTGCGGCCGGCTGTTCGAAGGCAGCCCGGAGCAGATGTACCGCTCTCTACAGACCCTGGCCGCGCTGCCGGACGACACTCTGGTTTTCGCGGCTCACGAGTACACCCTGGCCAACCTGAAATTTGCTCAGGCGGCGGACCCGCACAACCGGGACGTTGCCGATGCCCTGGCGGAAACTCGGCGTGCCCGCGAGCACGACCGCCCCACTCTGCCCAGCCAGATTGCACGCGAGAAGCGCATCAATCCCTTCTTGCGCTGTGCAGACCCGGACGTACGCGCCACCGCTTCTCAGCATGGCAATACCGAAACCGACCAGAGCACCTTCGCGACCCTGCGTGCCTGGAAAGACGGTTTCTGACATCGATTTTAAAGACACGTTTTCAAGACACGGCTTTTCAAGAATCGACGAATCCCATGGGCAACGCGACGACGAATGCCCAGAAGGAGAACGCATGACTTATCGAACGACGAGGCAGTGGACGCTGGCACTTGCCGGGGGTATCGCCATGATTGGCGCGCTGTCGGCGACCAGCCCGGCGCTGTTGGCATCACCTCATCCGGGCGCCTCACCTGCCTTGCCCACTCACCATTTCTGGGACGACCTGAATCTCGAGGCCATGCCGGGAGATGCCTGGGAGCGGTTGCGCGACAATCTGGCGTGGCAGGATCGTCGCCATGACGCCCGGGTGCAGCACTGGATCGAGCATTACCGCGCCAACCCCCACAACGTGGTCGAGATCATCGAGCGCGCCCGCCCCTGGATGGCCTGGATCACCGAGCAGGTGGAACTGCGCGGGCTGCCCGGCGAAGTGAGCCTGATCCCCTTCGTCGAAAGCTCCTACGACCCCCATGCCCGCAGCAACCGGGGCGCAGCCGGGCTCTGGCAGTTCATGCCCGGGACCGCCGATGCCCTGGGGCTGCGCCGGCATGGCGGCTACGATGGGCGTCTCGATGTGGTTGCTGCCACTCACGCCGCGCTGGACTACATCGAGCTGCAGGCCGAGCAGTGGTATGAAGGCGACATCGAGCTTTCGCTGGCGGCGTACAACGCCGGCGCCGGTACGGTCAACCGCGCGCGGCATGGCGCTCAAGCTCGCGGCGAAGCCGGTGATTACTGGCAGTTGCAGTTGCCCAACGAAACCATGCAATACCTGCCCAAGCTGAACGCCATCGCAGCGATCATCGAAGATCCCGATGCCTATGGTGTCGCCCTGCCCGAGATCGACGATGCGCCTGCCTTTGCCAAGGTGCCGGTCAATCGGCCCATCGAGCTTTCCCAACTGGCCAGGGCGACTGGCGTTGCCGCCTCGGAACTCACCTCGCTCAATCCCGGCCTTACCAACGGTAGCGCCAACCCGTCCACGGTCGAGGTGGTGCTGGTGCCGGTCGAACAGGAAGAGCTGATACTGGCCGAGCTGAGCGCTCCGGCACCGCAAACAGCACCAGCGCCGGCTGGCGACAGCCAATATCTGGTGCAACGAGGCGACAGTCTCTCTGCCATTGCGGCTCGTCATAGCATCAGCGTGGCCGAGCTACGCCAGCATAACGGCCTGCGTGGCGACACCATTCAGGTGGGCCAGACGCTCGAGATTCCTCATCGCAGCCTGGCCGCACGGTAAAATAGGCAGCAACGCAGCACAAACCGAGGTTTACAAGCGACGGGTGGCCTGACACCTTATGGCGGTAATGCTCGATTTTCCGGGATAGCCCCTACCAAGGATGTCTTAGATGCGGTTCGTCTTGCGCTCCACGCTGTGCTGCTGCCTGTTGATCGGCGGGTGGGCCTCTCCGCTCGCGGCCGGTGCCGATACCGTTCCTACCGTCCACGGCCTGGCTCTCTACGATGAGCCTGCCCTGCCCGAAGATTTCAGCCACTTTCCCTATGTGGAGCCCGATGCTCCCAAGGGTGGCACCATGACGCAGGCGGCGGTAGGCAGCAGCTTCGATTCGACCAACCCTTTCATCATCCGCGGCACGCCGGCCATCGGCATCGGCCAGATCTACGATACGCTGCTCACCGAGAACGCCGACGAGCCGTTCAGCGTCTACGGCTTGCTGGCCGAAGGCATACGGCTCGATCCGGAGCGCTACTGGATCGAGTTCGACCTGCGCCCTGAGGCCCGCTTTCACGACGGCGAGCCGGTAACGGCCGAAGACGTGGTGTTCAGCTTCAACCTGCTGATCGAGGAGGGCAATCCGTTCTATCGCGGCTATTACGCCGACGTCGAACGGGTCGTGGCGCTGGATCCTCATATCGTGCGCTTCGAGTTCTCCACCAACCACTCGCGTGAACTGCCGCTGATCGTCGGTCAACTGCCAATCCTGCCCAAGCACTACTGGGAAGAACGCGACTTCAGCGCTCCGACGCTGGCACGCCATCCCGGTTCAGGACCGTACCGAATCGCCAGCGTCGAGCCCGGTCGGCGCATCGTCTATCGGCGCGACGACGACTACTGGGGGCGCGACCTGCCGGTCAACGTCGGCCGGCACAACATCGACCGCCTGATCTACGACTACTACCGCGATCGCGACATCGCTTGGGAAGCCTTCAAGGCGGGTGTGATGGACTACCGCATCGACGCCCGCGCGGCCACCTGGGCCATCGGCTACGATTTTCCCGCCTATCGCGACGGCCTGGTCAAGCGCATCACCGTGCCGGACGGTCAGCCTTCGCGCATGCAGTCGTTCGTGTTCAACCTGCGCCGCGACAAGTTCCAGGATCCCCGCGTTCGTGAGGCGCTGAACCTGACCTTCGACTTCCCCTGGCTCAACGCCAACCTGTTCTACGACTCCTATCACCCCACCGAGAGCTATTTCCAGAACTCCGAGATGGCCGCCGAGGGCTTGCCGAGCGAAGCGGAGCTCGAACTGCTCGAACCCCATCGCGATGAACTCCCCGCGCGTGTATTCGACAGTCCGGTACCCATCGATCATCCCGAGGATCTTCGCGAACGCCTGCGGCTTGCCTACGATCTGCTGCTCGAAGCCGGCTACGAGGTACGGGACGGCAGATTGGTCGATGAGCGTGGACGCCCTCTCACCGTCGAGGTGATGCTGTTCGACAGCGGCATGGAGCGCGTGGTGCAGCCGATGCTGCGCAACATGTCGCGCCTTGGCGTGCAGGGCCGGCTGCGCATCGTGGACATCAACCAGTTCCTCAACCGTCTGCGCAGCTTCGATTTCGACATCGTCGTCGGCCAGTTCCCGCAGTCGAACAACCCCGGCAACGAGCAGCGCGAATACTGGACCAGCGAGTTCGCCCACTCGCCCCAGAGCCGCAACCTGATGGGGCTCGAGAGCCCGGCGGTGGACGAGCTGGTGGAACGCATCATTCGCGCCGACAGCCGGGAGGAGCTCAACACCGCCACGCGTGCGCTGGACCGGGTACTACTGTGGAGTTTCATCACCGTTCCCCAGTACCATTCCGGCGAAACCCGCATAGCGGTATGGGACAAGTTCGGCTATCCGGAGCCGTTTCCCAAGTATGGCTTGGACCTCTCGGCCTGGTGGGTGGACACCGCCCGCGAAGCCGAGTTGAACCGCCGTCTGCGACGCAGATAGGCAGTCACCGTTTGCTACCCAAGCTTCTACGAGGATGATCTATCGTGAGTCGCTACATCCTGCGCCGCCTGCTGCTGATGATCCCGACCCTGATCGGCATCATGCTGCTCAACTTCATCATCGTGCAGGCCGCCCCGGGCGGGCCCATCGACCAGATGCTGGCCCGCTTCGAGGGCATGGACGCCATGGCCAGTACCCGTCTGGATGCCGGCGGCGGCGACGTGGTGGTACAGGATGAGTCGCGCGGCGCTCGCGGCGTCGATCCGCGCTTCATCGAGCAGCTCGAGCAGCAGTTCGGCTTCGACCAGCCGGCTCACATCCGCTTCCTGACCATGATGCGCGACTACGCCACCTTCGACTTCGGCAACAGTTTTTTCCGCGATAGGCCAGTGGTGGAGTTGATGATCGAACGCCTGCCGGTGTCGATCTCGCTGGGCCTGTGGACCACGCTGCTGGTTTATCTGATCTCGATCCCGCTGGGGATACGCAAGGCGCTGCATCACGGCTCACGCTTCGACGTCTGGACCTCGGGGCTGGTGATCGTCGGCTATGCCATTCCCGGCTTCCTGTTCGCCATTCTGCTGATCGTGCTGTTCGCCGGAGGCAGCTACTGGGACCTGTTTCCGCTGCGCGGATTGACCTCGCCGGACTTCGAGGAGCTCTCCACCTGGGGCAAGATCAAGGATTACTTCTGGCACATCACCCTGCCGGTCACGGCCATGACCATCGGCAGTTTCGCCACCCTGACCATGCTGACCAAGAACAGCTTCCTGGACGAGATCCACAAGCAATACGTGCTGACGGCGCGAGCCAAGGGCGCCAGTGACCGGCGTACGCTGTATGGCCACGTGTTCCGCAATGCCATGCTGATCATCATCGCCGGCCTGCCCGGGGCGCTGGTCACGATCTTCTTCACCGGATCGCTGCTGATCGAGGTGATCTTCTCCCTCGAAGGGCTTGGCCTGCTCGGTTTCGAGGCGGTGATGCAGCGCGACTACCCGGTAATCTTCGGCACCCTGTTCCTGTATACCCTGATCGGTCTGATTCTGAAGCTGATCTCCGATCTCACCTATGTCTGGGTGGACCCGCGCATAGATTTCGAGACCCGGGAGTCCTGAGACGATGCCCATTGCCTTCACCTCCAAGCTCTCCCCCATTGCGCGCCGTCGTATCGATGTCTTTCGCAGCAACCGGCGTGCCCGGATCTCGCTGTGGATCTTCCTCGCCCTGTTCGTGGTGAGTCTGGCGGCGGAGCTGATCGCTAATGACAAGCCCATCGTCATGCAGTACGACGGGCAGTGGTACGTGCCGCTGCTGGTGGACTATCCCGAAACCGAGTTCGGTGGTTTCCTGCCTACCCGGGCGGACTATCACGACCCGTTCATCCAGCAGCAGATCGAGGAGAACGGCTGGGCGCTCTGGCCGCTGATTCCTTTCTCCTACCAGACGCTGGACATGCAGATGATGCGGCCTTCACCATCGCCGCCCGACGCCCGCCACTGGCTGGGCACCGACGATCAGGGGCGCGATGTGCTGGCCCGGGTCATCTACGGCTTTCGCCTGTCGGTCTTCTTCGCTTTGGTGCTTACCGCCGGCTCGCTGGTGATGGGGGTGATCATCGGCGGCATACAGGGCTACTTCGGCGGCAAGACCGACCTGATCGGCCAGCGGCTCACAGAGATATGGTCGGGGCTGCCGGTGCTGTTCCTGCTGATCATTCTGGCCAGCCTGGTACAGCCCGGCTTCTGGTGGCTGCTGGGTATCATGCTGTTGTTCTCCTGGCTCGGCCTGGTGGACGTGGTGCGCGCCGAATTCCTCCGCGCGCGCAACCTGGAGTACGTCCGCGCGGCCAAGGCGATGGGCCTGCCGTCGAGGCTGATCATGTGGCGTCATGTACTGCCCAATGCCATGGTCGCCACGCTGACCTTCATTCCGTTCCTGTTCACCGGCGCTATCACCACCCTGACGGCTCTCGACTTCCTCGGCTTCGGCCTGCCGCCAGGCTCGCCCTCCCTGGGCGAACTGGTGGCCCAGGGCAAGAACAATCTGCATGCTCCGTGGCTGGGCATCACCGCCTTCGTCAGTCTGTCGCTGATGCTCTCGCTGCTGGTTTTCATCGGCGAGGGGCTGCGAGATGCCTTCGATCCTCGCCATATTCAGCACGCACCCAGCGCCACCCCGTTGACCAGGACTCAGCCCAATGCCTGATTCGCAGCCCTTGCTTCGCCTCGACAAGCTGTCGATTGCCTTCGGCGACAAGCCGGTACTCCAGGAGCTCTCGCTGGAGGTTCATCGTGGTGAAACCCTGGCACTGGTCGGCGAGTCCGGCTCCGGCAAGTCGGTCTCAGCGCTCGGTGCCATGAACCTGCTGCCGGACAACGCCCAGGTCAGCGGCGGTCGCTGGCTGGGCGAGACGGATCTTGCCGCGTTGAAGAAGCGCCAATGGCAGTCGCTGCTGGGTAGACGGGTGGGCTTCGTGTTCCAGGAGCCGATGACCTCGCTCAATCCGCTGCACACCATCGCCAAGCAGATCGGCGAGACCCTGCGCTTGCATCAGGGGCTGTCAGGCCGCGCGGCACGTGAGCGCAGCCGCAAGTTGCTCGAGCAGGTCAAGCTGCCGCGGCCCGATGAGCTGCTCGACGCCTGGCCGCACCAGCTCTCCGGCGGCCAGCGTCAGCGCGTGATGATCGCCATGGCCATCGCCAACGATCCTGAACTGCTGATTGCCGACGAGCCTACCACGGCACTCGACGTGACCGTGCAGCAGGACATCCTCGCCCTGCTTGCCGAGCTGCGCGAGCGACATGGCATGGGCATGCTCTTCATCACCCACGACCTCAATCTGGTGCGGCGCCATGCCGATCGCGTCTGCGTGCTCTACAACGGCCAGGAGCAGGAAACCGGCCCGGTCGACGACGTCTTCTCCTCGCCCCGCAGCGCCTACACCCGTACCCTGCTGGATGCGGAGCCGACGGGACGCCCCGCCCCGGTCACCTCGACGGCCCGCCTGCTCGAAGCACGTGGCGTCTCGGTCAGCTTTCAGCGCTCCAAGCGCTTGTTCGCCAAGCGCCCGCCCGCTTTCGAGGCGGTGAAGCCGATCGACCTGCACCTGGCCCCCGGTGAAACCTTGGGCATCGTCGGCGAATCCGGTTCCGGCAAGACCACGTTGGCCATGGCCCTGCTGCGCCTGGTGGAGTCGCGCGGGGAGATCGAACTCGATGGAGAACGGTTGGACCGACTGACCGGCAATGCCCTGCGCAAGCGGCGCCGCCGTATCCAGGTCGTGTTTCAGGACCCCTATGGCTCGCTGTCGCCGCGCATGCCCGTCTCGGACATCATCAGCGAGGGGCTGCGTTTCCATTATCCCGAGCTTTCCGAAGAGGAAGTCGCCGCGCGGGTGACGGCCGCCATCAAGGAGGTCGGGCTGCCGAGTGATTGTGCCGCGCGCTATCCCCACGAGTTCTCGGGTGGTCAACGCCAGCGCATTGCCGTGGCCAGGGCGCTGATTCTGGAACCCGCGCTGGTCGTTCTCGACGAGCCCACGTCGGCCCTCGACCGCACGGTACAGAAGCAGCTCGTGGAGCTGTTACGTGACCTGCAGGCTCGGCGTGGTTTGAGCTTCTTGTTCATCAGCCACGACCTCGCGGTGGTTCGTGCCATGGCGCATCGCGTTCTGGTACTCAAGGACGGTGAGCTGGTGGAACAGGGGGAATGTCTGCCGCTGTTGGCTGAACCTACCAGCGCTTACACTCGGGCCTTGGTCAAGGCTGCGGGCTTGTCTGCTTATGATTGATGTTTCCGACTTTTCGTATACGGAAGAAAACCATAAAAGATAACGGTATAAAACTAGCAGCTAGAACATCACCACGCGATTTCAACGCACACCGTGACATAATGTGAATCCTACTGACCGGGAACGTCACTCATGCGCCGCCTTGCCCCGCTACTGTGGCCCTGCCTAACGTTGTCACTGGTACTGCTTCTGTGGCCAGCCATTGCCATTGCCTCGGCACCGGCGCTGGATCTTGACGAGGGCTGGGAGTATCGCTGGGGCGACTCACCTTATCTGGCAGACGGCACGCCAGCGTGGCTGGTCGAAACCTCAACGGAAGGCGCCTGGCAAAGCATCGACTTCCCTTCCAACCCGCCGGAACGAGATGGTCAACGTCATGCCTGGTTCAGGGTCAGCCTGCCGGCAGGCGAATGGCGCGATCCGGTGCTTTACGTCTACAGCATCGATCTCATTGCCCAGGCCTTCCTGGACGACGTATTGATCTACCAGCATGGCAGCTTCGACGAGCGCGGCGAGGGGCCGTTCGTAGGCTGGCCGTGGCACATGATCAGCCTTCCGGAAGATTTCGCCGGCCGCCAGCTATCCTTCCGGGTCTATTCCAACTACACCGATATCGGCCTGTGGGGCGAAGTCCGTCTGATGGATCGCCCCGACCTGTTCGCCATGATACTCCAGCGCTCGGCGACCGATCTGGCCGTCAGCGCTTTCTGCCTGCTGCTTGCTCTGCTCGCCGCCGGCTTCGCCCTGGTGCAGCAGCGACGCCGAAACTACCTGGGCATTGCGCTGTTCTCCTTCGCCTCCGGCATCATGATCCTGGCCGAAACCCAGGCCAGCCAGTTCCTGCTGGCCAAACCGCTGGCGTGGGACTATATGGCCGCGGGTGGCTACTATGCCCTGCCGGTGGGAATCGGGCTGCTACTGGAAACCTGGTTCTGCGGTCGGCACAAACGCTGGATTCGCTACCTTTGGCAATTCCACCTGGCTTACTGGTTGCTGGCTATCGGCCTGGCCCTTGCTGGTATCGTCAATCTGTCCAGCACCTTTCCCGTGTTCGACGCCTTGCTGGCCATCAGTCTGCCGCTGCTGTTCGCCCTGCTCATCGGCAGTCTCAAGCGGCTTGGTGGGGAGCAGCGCCTGATCATCGCCGCCTACGGCGTGTTCGGCTTGCTGCTGTTGTTGGACATGTCGGTCGCTCATGGCCTGCTGGCCTGGCAGCGCATTCCGGTCAGCCTTGGTGCGCTCCTGTTCAGTCTCGTCATCGTGGCCATTTCGCTGCGCCACTACGCCCGTACCCAGCGCGAACTGGTCGTGCTCAACCAACGGCTGGAAAAGGAAGTGGCGGAGCGTACCAAGGAGCTGCAACAACTGGTCGAACGCTTCCGCATCTTCTCTTACCAGGACCCTCTGACCGGGCTCAAGAACCGCCGCTACTTCAATGAGATCTTTGCCCGCGAGGCCGCCATTGCCAAACGCGGCGCGCCCCTGACCTTGGCCATGCTCGATATCGACCATTTCAAGCTCTTCAACGACCTGCACGGTCATGAAGCCGGGGATTGCGTGCTGATTACCACGGCACGGCTGATCGGTGAGCATTTCCGCGAGGCGGATGTCGTCTGCCGCCTTGGCGGTGAGGAGTTCGTCATTCTCATGCCCTCGACGTCCGAAGGACAGGCCAGAGAGGCCATCGAGCGCCTGCTCGATACGGTCCGCAGGCACCGTTTCGAGCATGGCGACAGCGCTCTCGGCAGCGTCGGTCTGTCCTGCGGGATCGCCAGCTATCCGACCCATACCGACGATCCCTGCGCCCTGCTCCAACTGGCTGATACGGCCCTCTATCATGCCAAACGCAGCGGACGCGATCGCTGCGAGACGTATGCATCCGCCATCACTTGATCAGTCGAAGGATTCCACTTCGTCAGCAGTCAGTTCGCGCCACTCTCCCTGGCCTAGCGAGCCCAACGTCAGCGCCCCAACGCTCTCCCGGTGCAGTGCGGTGACGTGATTCCCGATGGCAGCGAACATGCGCTTGACCTGATGGTAGCGCCCTTCGTACAGCGTCAGCTCGGCTTCATGGTCGCTGCGCATGACGAGATCCGCCGGTAGTGTCGGCTTCTCCTCCCCATCGAGCAGAAGACCTTCCTCGAAGCGCGCGATGGCTACCTTTAGCCCATCCCCCACCAGCGGTTCGGCCAGGGTGGCACGATACACCTTGGCGCAGCGCCGTCGCGGCGATGTGACACGATGCGCCCACTGACCATCGTCCGTCAGCAGCACGAGTCCGGTCGTGTCGACGTCGAGTCGCCCTACCGTCTGCAGTCGTTCGGCCTTGGGCAGCTCGATCAGATCCACAGCGCGTGGATAGAGCCCGCGCCGCGCGCTGCACTCCACGTCGGTGGGCTTGTGCAACATCACATAGCGCAATCCAACCAGCGCAAGGGGCTTGCCGTCCCACTCCACCCTGTCATCCTCGCCCACCTTCGTCGCGGCCTGCTTTACCACGGCGCCGTTCAGGGTGACTTCACCACGGTGCAGCGCCTTCTTGGCCAGGCTTCGAGTCAGCTCGGTAGTTTCCGCGAGAAATCGATCCAGACGCATCAGAACCCGACCCCATCGGCCAGCGTGAAGTGGTCGGCATCGCGCCAGGCGGGAAACTTCTCGCGGAAGGCCTCGAGATCGGCATGCGAGAGCGTGGCGGTCTTGATGAAGGTGGTGCCGTGAGGCTCATCGATGAGCGCCTCGCCCTTGAAGTCCACCAGCATCGAGTCGCCGGCGTACTGCATGCCGTTGGCATCCTCGCCGACCCGGTTGACCCCGATGACCGGACACAGATTCTCGATGGCGCGGGCCTGCAGCAGGATTCGCCACGGGTGCCGCCGTGGCGCCGGCCAGTTGGCCACGCACAGCAGCGCATCGTATTCGAAATGCTCGCCGGGCTCGGGGCTCTGACGCAGCCACACCGGGAAGCGCAGGTCGTAGCAGACGCTGAGCAGGATGCGAAACCCCTTGAGCGTGACGATGACCCTGTCGTGCCCCATGGAGTACCGCTCATGCTCGCCGGCCATGCGGAACAGATGCCGTTTGTCGTAGGTGACAAGACTGCCGTCCGGCCGTGCCCAAACCAGGCGGTTGTAGTACTGGCCGTCCTCGACGATCGCCACGCTGCCGGTGACGACGCAGTTGCGCTTGCGGGCCTGCTCGCTCAACCAGGCCACGGCGCGACTTTCGGCCATGGATTCGGCCATTTCCCGGGAGTTCATGGTGAAACCGGTCGAGAACATCTCCGGCAGCACGATGAGATCGGTCTCTTCGCCGCCGAGTTCACCCAGCAGTTCGTCGAGCAGGCGGCAGTTTGCATCGGGGTCCTCCCAGCGCAGGTCGCACTGCACCAGGGTGGTACGCAAATCGCTCATGTTGGTTCCCTTGCTGTGTGTCTTGCCCAAGAATGGTTACTTGCTTTCAGCCTACCCCAGGCGTCGCCGTGCGTCAGCCCGGATGCCGTTTCGCATGCGGCTGCATAAGAGCATGGTGATCAATACCGTAGCCTGCTAAGTTTAAGCCTTTCCACGCTACAGCTTTCCAAACCACAGCTTTCCACACTACTAGAGAGTCGAAAATGTCAGTGTTGCCCCTCACGGATCGCGAAGCCGCCAGAGGTGTCGGCTTCGGCCTGCTCGCCTATGTCATGTGGGGCTGCTTTCCTCTTTTCTTCGCCCTGTTCGAGGGCGTTCCTGCTTTTGAAGTGCTGATCCATCGCATCATCTGGTCTTGCCTGTTCCTGGTCGGGCTGGTGACGCTGCTAAAGCGTTGGGGGCCGATTCGCCGGGCATTGGCGGAGCCACGCCGCCTGGGCCGGGTGCTTGGCTGCGCCGTGCTCATCGCCATCAACTGGGGACTGTACATCTATGCCGTCGAGACCCGCCAAGTGTTTCAGGCCAGTCTCGGCTACTTTCTCACGCCGCTGGTCAACGTGGCGCTGGGTCTGCTGGTACTGCGCGAGGCCATGGCGGGACTGCAGCGCATCGCGGTGCTGCTGGCGGGCACGGCCATCGTCATCCAGCTCCTGCTGCTGGGTGAGCTGCCATGGATCAGCCTGACACTGGCGTTGACATTCGGCACCTACGGCCTGCTGCGCAAGCAGGTCCCGTTGGACGGGCTGTCCGGGCTTTTCGTCGAAACCCTGCTGCTGCTCCCATTGGGGCTGATGGCCCTGGCCTGGCTCAGTACCGCCGAACTCTCTCACTTCATGGACGGGCCACGGCTCACGCTGTTGTTGATCGCCAGCGGCGTAATTACCGCCCTCCCTCTGCTGGCCTTCGCCGGCGCGGCGCGACGCCTGCGCCTCGCTACGTTGGGCTTCTTGATGTACCTGAACCCCACCATTCAGTTCTTCATCGCCCTGCTGGTGTTCCGCGAGCCTCTGTCGATGGTGCAGTTGGGCACCTTCGGGCTGATCTGGGCCAGCCTGGCCCTCTACTCATGGTCGGCCTGGAACGACAGGTCCCGCTCTCCACTCGCTCCGGCCGGCGCACCGCAGCAAAGCAAAAGCGAGAGGCTTTGACTCCATGTCGGCGCTGCGAGGAGGTGGCCGGCCGCACATCGTCCTGATCGGTGCCGGCCATGCCCACCTCTATCTGATGCGGCATCGCCGTCGGTTGGCCGCTGCAGACATGACCATCGTCGATCCTGGCGCCTTCTGGTATTCAGGCATGGCCGCCGGCGTACTCGGCGGCACGCATGCCCCCGCCGAGGTTCGCATCGATCCAGTCCGGCTTGCCCGCCGGTATGGGCTCGAAAGTATTCGCGGTCGTCTCTCGGGACTGGATCGGAGCGAGCACAAGGCTCAGCTGACGGATGGCCGCACGCTCGACTATGACCTGATTTCCCTCAATCTGGGCTCTAGCGCCCCAACGCTCACTGCCCTCTCCGAGGGCCCCAGAGTTTGGGCGGTCAAGCCCATCGCACAACTCATCGCTCTTCGCCATCAGCTGACAAGCGCCTACGAGCGGGGAGAGCACCCTGCGCTGGTGGTGGTGGGCGGAGGCGCCAGCGGCGTGGAGCTGGCCTGCAACCTGCATTCCCTAGCGGTCAGGTACGCGGCGCCCGCCGCCATTACCCTGGTTTCCAGCTCGCGCAAGCTGATTCCAACGGCGCCATCCGGTGCACGACGTTGGCTCGCAGGCTATCTGCGCCGCATCGGCGTGGAGGTGCGAGTTGGAATGCGTGCCGTCTCGCACCACCGGGGCGGCCTGCTGATTGCAGAGGAGGGCGTGACCAGGGGCCAGGACGCCATGCGCCTGCTGGAGTGCGATCACGTCATTCATGCCGGCGGCCTGGCCCCGCCGGGCGCGCTTGGCGGTCTGGGATTGACGCTTGGCAGCAGGGGCTTGGCCGTGCACGACACCCTGCAGAGCGTGGACGACCCGGACGTGTTCGCTGCCGGCGACTGTGCCGCCCTGGTGGAATACGTCTTGCCCCGGCTGGGGGTCTACGGCGTGCGTCAGGCCCCGGTACTGCTGGCGAATCTCGAGGCCCGGCTTCACGGCCGACCATTGCAGCGTTACCGACCCCAGGCCCAGGCGCTGACCATCCTCAATCTAGGGCACGACCAGGGCTTGGCCATCCGTGGCCGGCTGTGGTGGGCCGGCCGCAGCAGCCTGCTCTGGAAGCACTGGCTGGACGAGCGCTTCATGGCCCGCCACCGACATTGAACGTTACCTCGCTCCGAGCCGGCCGGGTCAGGCAACTTCCGGCTTGTAGCCTACACGGAAGCCACCCCAGTGTTTGCCTTCGACGTAGATCGGCACGGAGAGGTCGTGCATGACTTCGCCGGTATCGCGCTTGTAGGTTTGCAGCAGTAGCGTCTGTTCATGGCTACCGCAACGCTGACCCGTCGCATCCTCGTAGATGCGCCGATTGCGGCAGAACTTGAGATCGTGCTCGTAGTCGCCGGTCGGCGGCTGACTGACGCTGTGGTTGTGCGTGGGTATGTAGCCGCGACGATCGATGCCGATGGCGTAGGCAACGCCCAGGCGCTCGAGCAGCGGTTCTTGGATGGGTGGGAAGTGCTCGTCGGTGTAATCGACGAATCCGGTTACGTACTGCTGCGGGTTGGTGCCGGGAATGGGGGTATAGGTCGCGTGGAACAGGGTGTGTTCGTCGAGGTCGCCCTTCTTGATGGCGGATTCGAGCAGCTTGCCGAGCTTGACCGCCGTTTCCCGCGCCGCCTCGAACACCTGCTGATGGCGCCCTTCCAGACGCTGCTGTGCCAGCGCCGCGTCGACCCCCTCGGCGCCCGCCATGAGCGCCCGGGCCTGGCTGGCCAACCCATGCATGTCGCGGTTGCCCTGCTCGGCATCTTCCTGCAGCGTGCCCAGGGTCCCGGCCACGCGCTGCGAGTGCTTGTTGGTATCCTCCATCGCCACGGCAATGGAACGAATCTCGCCCTCGACCTGATCGAAGTGCCCGGTCATTTCGGTGAGCTGCTCGCCCACCTTACTCATCTCCTTGGCCCGGTCTCCCACCCGCTGCATCAGGTGGCCGATGGTATCGACCACTCGATGACTGCTGTCGCCGATGTCACCCACCAGGGCCTCGACGTTGCGGGTCGCGTCCGCCGTGCGGCCGGCAAGTTGACGGACCTCGCCGGCAACCACAGCGAATCCGCGACCATGCTCACCGGCCCGGGCGGCTTCGATGGAAGCATTGAGAGACAACAGATTGGTCTGCTCGGCGATCTCTTCGATCAGGGACGTGACATGGCGCACGCTGTCGGCTTTCTGACTCAGCACGTTGAGCAGTTCCAGGGCTTCCTCGGAACGCTCGGCGAGGGCCTGCATCTCTTCGATGACCTGGCTCAGCGACTCGCGGCTGACGTGGCTGGCATCCCGCGAACGGCTGGCCAGTGTGGCCACGTTGGCGGCACTGGCAGCCACCTGCTCGATGGCCGACGTGATGGCCGCCATGCTCGATGAGGCTTCCCGGACCGTCTGCTCCTGGCGCTCGAGCCGGTGGTCCATGCGGTCGGCATGGTGGGACACTTCGGCCGAGGCGATGGCCGTGGCGCTGGCCTGGCGGATCAGGCCATGGGCCATGCGGCGCAGCGAGAGGTAGTCACGGGTAAACGGCAGCCAGGTGTGGAAATGCCCCTCGGCAAGCGTATTGGCATCAGCCCTATAGACTGCCGCCATGCCGCTCAGAGCCCATACGGCCCCTGACACCAAACCGAACCCAAGACCGGCATAGGCATGCCAACCTGAACCGTTCAAGTACACAAGGAAGAATCCACCGGCCAGTGTAGCTGCGGCCAATAGAAGCAACAGGGTCCGCATGGTGTCAGATCTCTTTGTTATTGGAGAGGTCGTTCGAGATTAACGCCATGTAAGCAGTATGCGCATCACCACTTTGGCCTGACATACCAAAGCACGACTCAAGTCGCTGACCCTGCGGCCGATGACCTGGAAATTGGACTGTGCAACGAGCCGATATGAAGCGGGCCGCCCGCGCAAGGCGGCCCGTGCCATCAGCGCTGGCTGGCAGCCAGCGCCTGCTCCAGGTCGGCGATGATGTCGTCGACGTGCTCGATACCGATGGAGAGCCGCACCATGTCCGGCGTCACCCCGGCCGCGGCCAGCTCCTCATCGCTCAATTGCCGATGGGTGGTCGACGCCGGGATCGACGAGCAGGTCTTGGCATCGCCGATGTTGACCAGGCGCAGGATCATGCCCAGTGCATCGTAGAAGCGTGCCCCCGCTTCGCGCCCGCCCTGGATGCCGAAGCTCAGGATGCCCGAAGCCCTACCGTCCATGTAACGCTGAGCCAGCTCGTGATCCTTGTGGCCGGGCAAGCCGGCATACTGCACCCAGGTCACCGCATCGTGCGCTTCCAGATACTCGGCCACTTTGAGCGCATTGTCGCAGATACGCTCGATGCGCAGCGCAAGGGTCTCCAGCCCCTGCAGCAGGTTCCAGGCCGCCTGGGCCGAGAGCGCGGCCCCCATGTTGCGCAGCGGCACGACCCGGGCCCGGGCGATGAAGGCGGCCTCACCGACGTCGCGGGTGTAGCACACACCGTGGTAGGAGACGTCCGGCTCGTTGAGCAGCGGGAAACGCTGCGCATGCTCGGCCCAGGGAAACTTGCCTGAATCGACGATGACGCCGCCCACCGTGGTGCCGTGACCGCCGATATACTTGGTGGCCGAGTGAATCACGATGTCGGCGCCATGCTCGATGGGCCGCCACAGGAAAGGTGTCGGCACGGTGTTGTCGACGATCACCGGCACGCCGTGTCGATGGGCGACCTCAGCCAGCCTGGCCATGTCGACCACGCTGCCGGACGGGTTGCCGACACTCTCGCAGAACACCGCCTTGGTGCGCGCATCGATCAGCGACTCGATCCCGGCGATGTCGTCCTTGTCGGCAAAACGCACCTCGATCCCCTGGCGCGGCAGGGTATGGGCGAACAGGTTGTAGGTGCCGCCATAGAGCTCGCTGATGGAGACGATGTTGTCGCCCGCTTCGGCGATGGTCTGAATCGCATAGGTGATCGCCGCCATGCCGGAAGCCACGGCCAGGCCGGCGATGCCGCCTTCCAGTGCGGCAACGCGCTGCTCCAGCACCGCGCAGGTGGGATTCATGATGCGCGAGTAGATGTTGCCCTCGACCTTGAGGTCGAACAGGTCGGCGGCGTGCTGGGCGCTGTCGAAGGAGAACGAGGTCGTCTGATGGATCGGCACCGCCACGGCGTGCTGGTCGTCGGGAGCGTAACCGTGATGTAGGGCGATGGTTTCGGGCTTCATGGCGTGTCCTGTTGTCGCTATCGTTTTTTGGTATTACTGAATACGTTGTTTCACCTGATGCTAACCAAGACTCAACCCCACCACCAATATCGTTTAGTCTGGTTAGCCCATTCCCCTGACGACCAAGAGACGGGATGCTCAGACGCTACCTGCCGATCCTGACATGGCTCCCCCACTACAACCGCCGCCTGGGCGGCGCCGACCTGCTGGCGGGCCTGATCGTCACCGTCATGGTCATACCCCAGTCGCTGGCCTACGCCGTACTGGCGGGACTGCCGGCGGTAGTGGGCCTCTATGCCAGTCTGCTGCCGGCGCTGGCCTACGTCGTGCTGGGTACTAGCCGCACCCTGGCCGTGGGGCCGGTGGCCATCGTCGCGCTGATGACCGGAGCGGCGCTGTCCGGTGTCGCCACGCCAGGCACGCCCGAGTATCTGCAGGCGGCCCTGATCCTCTCTCTTCTGTCTGGCCTCATGCTGTTGCTCATGGGGCTGCTGCGCATGGGTTTCGTGGCCAACTTTCTCAGCCATCCCGTCATCGCCGGCTTTCTCGCCGCCTCGGGTCTGCTCATCGCCGCCAGCCAGATCGGCCATCTGCTCGGCGTGAAGCTTACCGCTCGCGACCTGCTGCCACGACTGGTCGAACTCGTCCGCGGCCTGCCTGCCATTCATCTGCCGACTCTGGCCATCGGCGCAGGCAGCCTGCTGTTCCTGCTGCTGCTGCGCCAATACGGTCGCTCCACGCTGCGCGGCCTTGGTCTCTCCCGCCCGCTGGCCGATCTGATCACCCGCTCGGGCCCCGTCTTCGCCGTGATCGTGACGACGCTCGTGACCTGGCAATTCGAACTCGATGCCATCGGGGTCGCCGTGATCGGCGACATTCCCCAGGGTTTGCCGCCGTTGAGCATACCGGGCTTCGATATCTCACTGTGGCAGGCGCTGCTGGTTCCTGCCCTGCTGATCAGCGTGGTGGGCTTCGTCGAATCGGTTTCCATGGGGCAGATGCTGGCCGCCCGACGCCGCGAGCGCATCTCGCCCAATCAGGAGCTGGTCGGGCTGGGCGGGGCCAACCTCGCCGCTGCCTTCACCTCGGGAATGCCGGTCAGCGGCGGCCTGACGCGAACGGTGATCAATTACGACGCCGGCGCCCAGACGCCGCTGGCAGGCATGTTCGCGGCCCTCGGCATCGGCGCCGTGACGCTGTTTCTCACGCCGGCCCTGGCCTACCTGCCCATCGCCACCCTGGCGGCGACGATCACGGTCTCGATCCTGACCTTGATCGACATTCCCCTGATCCGTCAGACCTGGCGCTATTCGCGCAGCGACTTCTTCGCCATGGCGGTAACCATCCTGCTGACCCTGGTGGAGGGCGTCGAGACCGGAATCATCAGCGGGGTCGCCATCTCGATCGGCCTGTTTCTCTACCGCACCAGCCGCCCTCACAGCGCCTTGGTCGGTCGTATTCCCGGCACCGAGCATTTCCGCAACGTCGAGCGTCACGAGACCGAGACCGCCAGCCACGTGGCGCTGCTGCGCATCGACGAAAGCCTCTATTTCGCCAATGCGCGCTACCTGGAAGACACCGTCTACGACCTGGTGGCCACTCGCCCGGAGCTCGAGCACGTGGTGCTGATCTGCTCGGCCGTCAACCTGATCGATGCCTCGGCGCTGGAGAGCCTCGATGCCATCAACGCCCGGCTCAAGGACTCCCGCGTCACCCTGCACCTGGCCGAAGTGAAAGGCCCGGTCATGGATCGCCTCAAGTGCAGCGATTTTCTCGACGACATGACGGGGCGGGTCTTCCTCAGCACGTTCGCCGCCTGGCGCGAACTCTCACGTCCCTCGCAGTAAACCAGACGCCCGGAGATCGCTCCTCCGGGCATTGAACCTTGGTCTAATACCCTCTTCTCCTGGCGCCATTCGATCGCTGCCAACTCGTTAATTCAACGGCCTTTTGGAAGTCATCCACAGGGCGGTTCCGCGTGGCGGAAGCTCGCCGGCACGCGACGCTCGCGCATTCGTTGACACCGCCCAGGCGTCTTTCTAGTATCGGTTTCAGTTTCGGAATCAAATACCGCATAGCAAAACAACAATCATCCATCCTACAGGAGTCTCCTATGCGTCAGCTGTCCCGCTCACTCGTCCTTGCGGCACTTCCGCTCTCGTTGCCCGCTGCTACGGTGGCCCAGGCCGGCGAGGTCGAACTCCCCCGCACCATGGCCTGGACCGCCTATGGCACCAACTCCAGCGGCTATGCCCAGGCCGTGGCCATCGGCAACATGCTGCAGAATCACTACGGCACCTCGGTACGCATTCTGCCCGGCGACAATGACGTCTCACGCATGACCCCGCTCAAGCAGGGGCGTGTCGATCTGTGCGCCTGCGGCATCGCCAGCTACTACGGCGCCGAAGGCGTCATGATGTTCGCCAACCGCGACTGGGGTCCCCAGCCGATCCGGGTGATCACCACCTCCACCGCCTCGTTCGGTCTCTCGCTGGCCGTTGCCGGCGACCTCGGTGTCGAGACTCCGGCCGACCTGGCCGGCAAGCGTATCGCCTACATCCGCGGTGACGACGCCTTGAACAAGGGCACCGAAGCCTATCTGGCTTTCGGCGGCCTGACCTGGGATGACGTCGAGCGCATCGACTTCCCCGGTTACGCCCGCTCCTTCGACGGCATCATCGCCGGCAACGTGGACGCCTCCTTCACCACCACCGTCACACCGCCGGCGCAGCAGCTCGCCAGTAGCCCGCGCGGCATCAGTTGGCCGGTGCTCGATCCCGACGACGCCGAGGGCTGGGAGCGCATGATGGCGGTGGCGCCCTATTTCCGCCCCCATGAGGTCACCGCCGGAGCCGGCAACGTTAGCGCCGACAACCCGGTGCCCAGCGCCAGCTACCCTTATCCGATCGTGGTGGCCAATCAGGATCTCGATGACAACGTCGCCTACGGCCTGATCAAGGCGCTGCAGGACAACTACGACGACTACAAGGATGCCGCCCCCGGTGCCGTTGGGTACGCCTTCGAATACCAGGATCTGCAGTGGGTCGTGCCGTTCCACGATGCGGTAGTGGCGTACTACGAGGAGATCGGTGTCTGGACCGATGAGATGCAGGCGCATCAGGAGGCGCTGGTGGAACGCCAGGAGCTGCTGCTCGCCACCTGGAACGACTTCCTCGGCGACGCCCCCGACGACGAAGAGGAGTTCGAGGCGGCCTGGATGCAGGCTCGCGCCGAAGCGCTGCGCGAGGCCGGCCTCGACCCGGTCTTCGAGTGAGCCGGGGCCTCAGCCCGATCTCGGGGCGGCCCTGCCGCCCCTTTCCCGATTCACGGACGCCGCCATGACCACACCTAACGCCCCTAACGAATCGACGCGCCAGCTGAAGGAGAAGGTCACCCACATCCGCACGCTGCCGGTCGCGCTGCGCTGGATTCCCGGCGCGGTGACCGTGGTACTGATGGCGATGACGCTGGACTACCTGTTCAATCTCGGCTGGCTGCGCTTCGTCACCGGGCTGGAAACCCAGTTCTACTATGCCGTGGTGGCACTGCTGCTACCGCTGGTCTATCTGCTGTGGCCGATCACGCCGGCGCTGCAGCAGCGTCCGATTCCCTGGTACGACTACGCGCTGAGTCTGGCCACGCTGATCGTCGGCGGCTACTTCGTCTACCACGCCGAACCGATTCTCGAACGCGGCTGGGCGTTCGCCGCGCCGGATACCGCCATCATGGCCAGCTACGCCTGGTGGCTGTTGATCGTCGAAGCGGCCCGGCGCGCCGGTGGCTGGCCCATCGCCGTGATCGTGGCCGCCTTCTCGCTCTACCCGCTGGTAGCCGACATCGTGCCGGGGCCCATCCAGGCGTTCCCCTCCACCCTGGAGGAGACCGCCATGTACCACACCATGAGCACCGAGAGCATCATGGGCGTACCGCTGCAGGCCTTCGCCGGTCTGGTGATCGGCTTTCTCGTGTTCGGCGTGGTACTGCAGAAAAGCGGCGGCGGCAAGTTCTTCATCGACCTGGCCTTCTCCCTGCTGGGGCACGTGCGCGGCGGGCCGGCCAAGGTCTCGATCTTCTCCAGCGGTCTGATGGGCTCGATGAGCGGCAGCGTGATCAGCAACGTGCTGACCACCGGCGTGCTGTCGATTCCCGCCATGCGCCGCATCGGCATGGGGCGCTCGTTCTCCGGGGGCGTGGAAGCCTGCGCCTCCACCGGCGGGGTACTGATGCCGCCGGTAATGGGCGCCACTGCCTTCGTCATGGCGATGTTCCTCGACGTGCCCTATTCCGCCGTGGCGCTGGCCGCCGTCATCCCCTCGATTCTCTATTTCCTCGGTCTGTTCATCCAGATCGACGCCTACGCCGCGCGTCACGACATCAAGGGACTGCCGGCCGTCGAGTTGCCTTCACTGGTACAGACCCTCAAGCAGGGCTGGTACTTCATCTTCGTCTTCGCCCTGCTGGTGTGGATGCTGCTGGTGATGCAGCGTGAGGCGGTAGCACCCTTCTACGCTACCGCACTGCTACTGGTGCTCAACCAGTTCTCGCGCCGCAACCGCTGGGGCTGGCGCGAACTGGGCGAGGCGCTCTCCTCGGCGGCCAAGCTGTTCGCCGAGCTGATCGCCATTCTCGCCGGTGTCGGCATGCTGGTGGGTGCGCTGTCGATGACCGGGCTCTCCGGCACCATCGCCAACGACTTCATTCATATCGCCGGCGGCAGCGTACCGCTGCTGTTGATCATGGGGGCATTGACCAGCTTCGTGCTGGGCATCGGCATGACGGTTACCGCGGCCTATATCTTCCTCGCCGTGGCCCTGGCCCCGGCGCTGATCCAGGGCGGCGGCCTCGACCCCATGGCAGTGCACATGTTCATCCTCTACTGGGGCATGCTCAGCTTCATCACCCCGCCGGTGGCGCTCGGTGCCTTTGCCGCCGCCACCGTGGCCGGCGCGCGGCCCATGGCTACCGGGCTGCAGGCCATGCGTCTGGGCAGCGTGATCTACTTCATTCCCTTCCTGTTCGTGCTCAATCCGGCGTTGATCATGCAGGGCGAGCCGCTGCAGATAGGCCTGGTCTTCGTCCAGGCGCTGATCGGCATCGTGCTGTTCGCCTCCGCCATGCAGGGTTATCTGATCGGTGTCGGCCGGCTCGGTATCGGCGCCGTGAGCGAAATCGTCTCTCGCGGCCTGGTGCTGATGGCCGGCCTGCTGTTCGCCCTACCCGGTGGCGGCATGGTACCGCTCAGCCAGCTCGAGCTGTTCGCCTACGCCCTCGCCGCCCTGGTGCCTGCCGTACTGCTGGCGCGCTGGAGCCGGCGCCAGGCACGGCCACGGCCACGGCCACGGGCAACGACGCTGACCCATCCTATCGATCGATGAGCTACCGTATGCGTTATTCGCCCAACCCAACTGACTCGACCAACTCAACTAACCCAAGCCCAGCCAATGGGAGCCACGCACCATGACGACTCCGGTCAGCTACCAGCGCCATGACGACATCGGCGTGATCGCCATCGACAACCCGCCGGTCAACGCCCTGGGCCAAGCCGTTCGCCAGGGCCTGATGGATGCCGTCATGCGGGGCAGCGAAGATAGCGAGGCCCGGGTGCTGGTACTCGTCGCGCGCGGCCGTACCTTCATTGCCGGCGCCGACATTCGCGAGTTCGGCAAGCCGCCCCAGGCGCCGATTCTGCCGGAGGTGATCGCTACCTTCGAAGCCAGCGGCAAACCCATCGTTGCCGTACTGCACGGCACCGCGCTGGGAGGCGGCCTCGAGGTGGCGCTGGGCTGTCAGCTGCGCATAGCCTTGCCCGGCACCAAGGTGGGCCTGCCCGAGGTCAAGCTGGGGTTGCTGCCCGGCGCCGGTGGCACCCAGCGGCTTCCACGCCTGACCGGCGTCGAGGCGGCCCTCGATCTGATCACCAGCGGTCGCTTTGCCGATGCCGAAGAGGCACTTGCCCTGGGCATCGTCGACGCCGTGGTGGACGCTGACGACCCGCTCGAGGTGGGCCTGGCGGTAGCGCGTGATGTTCTGGCCGGCAAACTTACGCCACGGGTCACCGGTGAGTTGCCGCCCCCCTCTGCCGATCCGGCGGCCATCGAGCGCTACCGGACCCAGCTGAAAAGCGAGGTGCCGGAGCTCTACTCCCCCTTCCGCTGCGTCGAAGCGATTGCCTTGAGTAGTGAAGGCAGTCTGGTCGATGGCCTGCGCCGCGAGCGTGAGCTGTTCTTCGCCTGCATGGACTCGCCTCAGCGTGCCGGGCTGATCCACGCCTTCTTCGCCGCACGCGCACCGCACAAGGTGCCCGACGCCGGCGAGGCAGCAGCACTGACCCGCCTCGCCCTGCTCGGTACGCACCCGCTGTTCGAGCGCCTGCGCAGCAAGGCCGAGCGAGCCGGCATCGAACTCACGGCGGCCCCGGATGCCAATACCCAGGCCTGCCTGGTCACCCCTGGCGCCGACTCGGCTTGCCCCGAGGCTTGCTTGAAGATCGCTGTGCTGACTCCCGAGGCAGCACAGGAGCTCGATACCGCGGCCGCCGATCTGGCCCTGGTCCTGGCCGATAGCAGCATGGCGGAACTGGTCGCCCTGCACGCCGACGCCGAGCAGCAGCAGGCCGTGGCGAATGCACTCAAGGCGCTGCGCCTGCCCGTGGTGGTCAGCCGTCAGGGCAGCCTACTGGCGTCACTGGCCAAGGCGGCAGGTGACGATGCCGCCAATCCCCGGGCGGCCATGGAAGCCGCGAGCCTGATGCTGGCCGAGCGCGACTGGGCCTATCGCGAAAGCGATATCGACCTGCTCGCCATCGAGGCGCTCGGCTACCCTCGCCACCTGGGCGGCCCCCACCGTCAGGCCAGCCAGGCCGTTGGCGGGGAGCGTGTCTCATGAACCTCGACTTCACCCCAGAGGAGCAGGCATTTCGCTGCGAACTACGGGACTTTCTGGCAGTGATAACCCATCAGCGGCGCCTGTTCGGCCTTGTTCATGCCATGCCCTCCCGACCGACCATGTCGCGCAGTCGTCCCTTGAGGATCTTGCCGCTGGCGGTGGCCGGCAGCGACTCCATCAGGATCAGACGCGTGGGCCGCTTGTAAGGCGCCAGCCGCGGGGCGATGAACTCGCGCAGCTCGGCTTCGCTGAGCGTGGCACCGGGCTCGCACTGGACGAAGGCGACCACCTCCTCGTCACCTTCCACCTGGCGCCCTACCACGGCCGACAGGGTGACGTCCGGATGTTCGTTGATCACCGCCTCCACGTCGGGAGGATATATGTTGAAGCCGGAGCGGATGATCAACTCCTTGCTGCGACCGACGATGTAGAGCTGGCCATCCTCGTCGAGCCGGGCGATGTCACCGGTGTTGAGCCAGCCATCCTCGGTGAGGCAGGCCCGAGTGGCCGTGGGTTGTCGGAAGTAGCCTTTCATCACGTTGGGGCCGCGTACCCACAGCTCACCCGCACCGGCGTAATCGGGCTCGTCCTCGCCGCTCTCACCCAGCGGCACGAGGCGGTACTCCAGCAGCGGCAGCACCCGCCCCACGGTATTGCTGTCGAAGCGATCCTCGATGCGGGTCTGGCTAATGGTCGGGCTCGCCTCGGTGAGCCCGTAGCCGTTGTGCAGCGTGAGGCCGAACAGCGCCTGGACGCGCCCCTTGAGGTCGCCGTCGAGGGGCGAACCGCCGGCGGAGATATAGCGCAGCGCGGGGGCCACCAGCGCTCGTTCTTCGCGACGCAGAAACTCGAGCGTACGGGCGAACATCGCCGGTACGCCCTGCAGAACGGTGATGCGCTCATGCTCCAATGCCGCCAGCATGGCGGGAGCATCGAAGCGTGGCACGCTGTAGAGGCAGGCGCCGTTGTAGAGCGAACCCATGCACACCGATGACAGGCCGAACACGTGGGACATCGGTAGTACGCCGTAGACCCGTTCGCCCTGGCACAAGTGACGCATGCCCCCCGAGAGCGAGGCGATATAGAGGATGCCACCGTGGGTCAGCATCACCCCCTTGGGCGTGCCGGTGGTGCCCGAGGTGTAGATCATCGCCGCCACCTGATTGGCGCCGGCCTCGACCGGCTCCGGCTCGACTTCTGCCAGCGGTGATATTCTCAAGCGTCCCAGAGATGGGGATGCGTGGACGGCAGCGCCGTGACGTTCACCGTGGGCCTCGGCGTCCGGCGAGGCTTCGCTGGTGTAGAACACCCGTCGCGGCTGGCAGTTGTCGCGGATCGCATCGACCTCCCGGGCCGAGAGGCGCGAGTTGACGATGGCCACCCAGGCGTCTCGCTCGCTGGCTGCCAGCAGCAGCGTGACCAGCGCCCGTCCGTTCTCGCTCACGGCCATGATGCGGTCACCCGGGCGAATGCTCAGCGAGTCGAGCCAGTCGGCGGCGGCACGAATCTCACGGCCCAGCTCGGCGTAGCTCCAGCGAATCTCGCCATCGACCAGCGCCGGCTCGGCGCCCAGGCGCTCGGCGTTCTCCAGCACCCGGGTACTGATTCGCTCAGGAAGTTCGGCTACCAGCTCGCTCGCCATGCGGCCGAAGATGAGTTCGTCGGGCGCCTGGCGGGACAGCGAAGCCATCAGCTCACCTCCCGCACCATGTTGCGCGCGATCACCACCTGCTGGATCTGGGTCGTACCCTCGTAGATACGGAACAAACGCACGTCGCGATAGAAGCGCTCCACCGCGTATTCGGCCATGTAGCCGGCGCCACCATGCACCTGCACCGCCCGGTCGGCCACGCGGCCGACCATCTCGGCACAGAACAGCTTGCAGCAGGAAGCCAGCGTCGAGACGTTCTCACCGGCATCCTTGCGCCGCGCGGCGTCGAGCACCATGGCGCGGCCGGCGTAGGCTTCGGTCTTGCTGTCGGCGAGCATCGCCTGCACCAGTTGGTGCTCGGCCAGCGGCACGCCGAACTGCTTGCGTTCGATGGCGTAGTTGAGCGACTCCTCGACCAGCCGCTCAGCCACGCCCACGCACACCGCCGAGATGTGCAGGCGGCCGCGGTCGAGCACTTTCATGGCAGTCTTGAAACCCTTTCCTTCTACGCCGCCGATGATGTTCGCGGCCGACACCCGGCAATCCTCGAAGATGATGTCGCAGGTATGGGCGCCCTTCTGACCCATCTTGTTGTCCGCCGGGCCGCGCTTCAGCCCCGGGGTGTCGCCATCGACGATGAAGGCGGTGATGCCGCCGGCGCCCTTGTTGTTCGGATCGGTACGCGCCATGACGGTGAACACATCGGCCTCGGGGCCGTTGGTGATGAAACGCTTGGTGCCGTTGAGCACGTAGTGATCGCCATCGCGGACCGCGGTGGTGCGCAGGCTGGCAGCGTCCGAGCCGGCGTCGGGTTCGGTGAGGCAGAAGGAGCTCAGCAGCTCGCCGGTGGCCAGGCGCGGCACGTATCTGGCCTTCTGCTCCGGGGTTCCGTCGATCAGGATGCCCTGGGCGCCGATGCCGTTGTTGGTACCGAAGACCGAGCGAAAGGCCGGCGAGGTCTTGCCGATCTCCATTGCTACCAGCGCCTCCTCCTCCATGGTCAGCCCCAGGCCGCCGTACTCCTCCGGAATCGACAGACCGAACAGCCCCATCTCCTTCATCTCCTCGAGCAGCTCCGCCGGCACGGCGTCCTCCTCAGCCAGCCGAGCTTCGTTGGGGATCAGGCGCTCGCGTACGAAGCGGGAAATGGTATCGATGAGCTGATCGAGCAGTTCGGGGTCGCGAATCATGACGTGTCCTCACGCAGGAAAAGGCGGCTGATCGGGACGAGACACTCTTGAAACTAGTGAGCGTATCTGTCCTTATTTCTCTAAGAAGATTCCGCTAGGCAGAATAAAAGACCGCATTTGATTGTCAGGTAATGTGGCATAGCCTAGGATGGCAGTCAATATAACGAAATTTCGTTCCGCAAAGCGGAACAGAAATACCCAGAGGAGCTCTCCATGTCGAACTCAACAGCGACCCCGCCCTTCAAGACGCTGGGTATCGTCGGGACCGGTGCCATGGGCCGCGGTATCGCTCAGATCGCCGCCCAGGCCGGATTGACCGTGATGCTTCACGACCTGCGCGAAGGTGCCGTAACCGAGGCGCGGGAATTCGTTGGTGGTATGTGGCAACGCGCCGTACAGAAGCAGCGCCTGAGCGAAGCAGAAGCCGAGCGCTGTCGTGCCAACCTGAAGGAAGCCGTCACTCTTGGCGATCTTGCCGGGTGCGATATGGTCATCGAAGCCATCGTCGAGAAGCTCGAAGCCAAACAGGCGATGTTCGAGCAGCTCGAGGAGATTCTCGACGACCAGGCGGTACTCGCCACCAATACCTCGTCGCTTTCAGTGACGGCGATTGCCTCCACCTGTCGTCGTCCGCAGCGCGTGATCGGCTTTCACTTCTTCAACCCGGTACCGTTGATGAAGATCGTCGAGGTGATTCCGGGGCTGCGCACCGCAAGCGACGTCACCGACCGGGTCGAAGCACTGGGCCAGGCCATGGGTCACTTCACTGCGCGTACTACCGACACCCCGGGCTTCCTGGTCAACCACGCCGGGCGTGCTTTCGGCACCGAAGCGCTGCGTATTCTCGGCGAGCGTGTCGCCGATCATGTCACCATCGACCGCATCCTGGTCGATCAGGGCGGCTTCCGCATGGGGCCCTTCGCCCTGCTCGATCTCACCGGGCTCGACGTTTCCCATGCGGTAATGGAGTCGATCTACCAGCAGTACTACGAGGAGCCGCGCTTTCGCCCCTCACCGCTCACTCGTCAGCGCCTCACGGCTGGCCTGCTCGGACGCAAGACGGGCGAAGGCTTCTACCGCTATGTGGAAGGCAAGACCCAGGTGCCCGACGAGACGCCGCCGCCCCCGGCCGAACCGCGCCCGGTCTGGATCGGCGCAGAGGATGACGGGGCCCGCCGCCAGCTCACCGAACTGGTACGCGTTGCGGGTTGGTCAGTAGAGAGCGGTGAGGCGCCCTCGGCCGAGGCGCTCTGCCTGGTCGCGCCGCTGGGTGAGGATGCCACCGCCTGTGCCCTGCGATTGGGGCTGCCCGCTGGGCGCTGCGTGGCCGTGGACCTGCTGGCCGGCCTCGAACGACGCCGCAGCCTGATGACCACGCCGGCCACCCAGGCGGACTATCGCGATGCCGCGATGGCCCTGCTGGGCCACGACGGCACGCCGGTCAGCGTGCTCGACGACAGCCATGGCTTCGTGCTGCAGCGGGTGGTGGCCTGCATCGTCAACGTCGGCTGCGAGATCGCCCAGCAGGGCGTGGCCGCGCCGAACACCATCGACCGCGCCGTGGAGCTGGGGCTGGGCTATCCCCACGGGCCGCTAGCCATGGGCGACCACTACGGCAGCCGTCGGATCCTCACCATTCTCGACAACATGCTGGCCGCCACCGGCGATCCCCGCTATCGCGCCAGCCCCTGGCTGCGCCGCCGTGCGACCCTCGACATGCCGCTGACAGCCGCCTAATGCCCCAAGGAGCCACCATGCAAGACGCTTATATCTATGACGGGCTGCGTACACCTTTCGGCCGCCACGGCGGTAGCCTGGCTGCGGTGCGTCCCGACGACCTGCTGGGGCATGTGCTGAAGGCGCTGGTCGAGCGCAACGGCTTTGCAGCCGGCGCCTACGAAGAAGTGCTGGCAGGCTGCACCAACCAGGCCGGCGAGGACTCGCGCAACGTGGCCCGTCACGCGGGGCTACTGGCCGGCCTGCCGGTCGAGGTGGCGGCCCAGACGCTCAATCGCCTGTGCGGCAGCGGCCTGGCTGCGGTGATCGATGCCGCCCGGGCGACCCGACTCGGCGAGGGCGAGCTGTTCCTGGCCGGTGGCGTGGAGTCGATGTCGCGGGCGCCTTACGTGCTGGGCAAGGCGGAGTCGCCCTTCGCCCGCAACCAGCCGCTGTACGACACCGTGATCGGTTCACGCTTCCCCAACCCCTGGCTGGCCCGCGAGTACGGCAGCCACAGCATGCCCGAGACCGCCGACAACGTGGCTCACGACCTGGGCATCGGCCGCGAGGCGAGCGATCTCTTCGCCGCCCGCTCCCAGGCGCGCTACGCCGAAGCCCTGGCCCGCGGCTTCTATGACGACGAGTTGCTGGCCGTCGAGGTGCCCCAGGGGCGCAAGCAGCCGCCACTGACAGTGAACCGCGACGAGCACCCACGCCCGGGTACCAACGTCGACAAGCTGGCCCGGCTCGGCTCACTGTTCGAAGGCGGCGCGGTCACTGCCGGCAACGCCTCCGGTCTCAACGACGGCGCCGCGGCGCTGATCGTCGGCAGTCTGACCGCCGGCGAGCGGGCGGGCATGGCTCCGCGGGCACGTATCGTGGCCAGCGCCGTGGCCGGGGTACCTCCTCGGGTGATGGGGCTGGGGCCGGTACCGGCCAGCCGCAAGGCGCTGGAACGTGCCGGCCTGACCCTCGCGCAGATGGACGTGATAGAGATCAACGAGGCCTTCGCCGTGCAGGTGCTGGGATGCGCCCAGCAGCTCGGACTCGACCCCGACGACAGCCGGCTCAATGCCAACGGCGGGGCCATTGCCATCGGTCACCCGCTGGGAGCTTCCGGGGCTCGCCTGGTCCTCACCGCCCTGCGTCAGCTCGAAGACGGCGGTGGCCGCTACGCGCTGGTCACCATGTGCATCGGCGTCGGGCAAGGCATCGCCTGCATCATCGAAAGAATGAACGGCTGATCGTCACACCGCCCCGGGCCGGCGCCTCCAACGCACCCGCCCGGAGCATTATGCGATACTCCGCCAAACGATTTCGCGACAGGGAACCGCCATGAACAAGCCCGCCCCGCTGGAAGACGACGCCCCATCGACCAAGGACCGCAACTTCGTCACTGCCCTGGCCCGCGGTCTCGAACTGCTGCGCGCCTTTGCCCCCGGTGAGGAATATCTCGGCAATGCCGAACTTTCCAGTCGTACCGGAATTCCCCGGCCCACGGTGTCGCGGCTGACCTATACGCTGACCCAGCTCGGTTATCTACGCCACAACACGCGGCTGGAGAAATACCGCCTGGGGCCCGGCATCCTGGCCCTGGGCTACCGCTTCCTGGCCAGTCAGGGCATCCGCGAGATCGCCCGCCCCTTCATGCAGCAGTTCGCCGAGGCCACCGACTGCAACGTCAGCCTGGGAGCGGCCGACAAGACCGAGATGGTGTATATCGAGAGCTGCCACGGCAGCGGCCCGCTGATCGTGCGGCTCGACGTCGGTTCGCGCTTGCCGATGGCGACCACCGCCATCGGGCGCGCCTGGCTCTGCGGTCTTTCCGAGTCCCGTCGTGAAGCGGTCATGGCAGACCTGGCCAGGGCCCACGGCGCCGACTGGCCAGCGCTGGAAAAGGGCATCAGGCGCAGCCAGGAGGACTACGCCCGCTACGGCTTCTGTCTCTCCGAAGGCGACTGGCAGTCGCAGATCAGTGCCGTTGCCACTCCTCTGGTGCTCGAGGATGGTGCCGAGGTGATGGCAATCAACTGCGGCGGAGCCGCCCATCGGCTGAGTCATTCGATCATGATCGACAACCTGGGGCCGCGGCTGAAGGAAGTGGCACGCCGCATTCTCGGCGAGCTCGAGCACGGCACCGGCTGACCCAGCGCGAACTCGCGCCAGGCAAGCCCGGGCCGCTGTCGCCCAACGGCGTATGACGATATAGTGATGGTGAAATTATCTATGAAAGCGCTGAAGAAATTGGCGAGCGAGATGTAGCGCACGGAGCACAGGAAACGGAGCCTATGGGGTATAGGTGAGGATTCCGCGCAACGCAGCGATACGCTCGCGCAGGCATTTATGCAGTGTTTCTAAGCCACCATTTCAGGGAGAGAAGCACCACTCACCATGCCCGACACCGCTTCCCGTCCCGGCATGCTGGAACAGCAGGCCCACCGCCTCAGCGCCGTGGGCGACTGGACCCTGCCGCACTATGCCAGGCTCAGGGACGCCGTGGCGCGGGTTCATGAGGCCGACTCGGTCGACCTGACCAAGCTCGGCGAGCTGGATACCTCAGGCGCTTCGCTGCTGGTCGACCTGCTGGGCCCCGACGCCGTGCTGGAGGTCGCTCAGTGGGCACCCGGCCTGCCCCCGGAGCGCCAGGCACTGCTCGAGGCAGTGGCCGAAGCCTCCCGCACCAGCCCGGTGCCACCGCCTGCGCCCCGGCCTGCCCCATTGGCGGCCTTGGCCAGCCTGGGGCAGATAGTCGAGCAGCTCGCCCGCCAGCAGCTTCAGTTGATCGCTTTCATCGGCCTGACCCTGAGCACGCTGCTGACCACGCTACTCACCCCCTGGCGCTGGCGTCTCACCTCGCTGGTGGCGCACGTACAGCAAACCGGACTCAACGCCATCCCCATCGTCGCCCTGCTCACCTTTCTGGTGGGCGCAGTGGTGGCTTTTCTGGGCGCCACGGTACTGCGCGACTTCGGTGCCACCATCTACACGGTGAACCTGGTCGCTTATGCCTTTCTGCGAGAATTCGGCGTGCTGCTCGCCGCCATCCTGCTGGCCGGCCGTACCGCCAGCGCCTTCACCGCCCAGATCGGTTCGATGAAGGCCAACGAAGAGCTCGACGCTCTGCGCGCCCAGGGGCTCGACCCCATGGAGTTGCTGGTGCTGCCTCGGGTACTCGCCATGACCATCAGCCTGCCGATCCTGACCCTGATCGGCATGCTCTGTGGCATGTTCGGCGGCGCGCTGGTGTGTGCCATGGCGCTCGACATCTCCTTTGCCCAATTCCTCGCCATCGTGCAGCGCGACATTCCCCTGGGTCACTTCCTAGTGGGAATCGCCAAGGCACCGCTGTTCGCCTTCGTGATCGCCGTGATCGGCTGTCTGGAAGGGTTCAAGGCCGAGGCCAGCGCCCAGTCGGTGGGCGAGCACACCACCTCGAGCGTGGTGCAATCGATCTTCATGGTGATCCTGCTCGATGCCCTGGCCGCGCTGTTCTTCATGGAGATGGGCTGGTGATGCGCGGTTCGGAACCCATCGTCGAGATTCGCGGCCTGGTCAACCGCTTCGGCCGGCATGTAGTGCACGACGGCCTCGATCTGGACATACGGCGCGGCGAGATACTTGGCGTGGTGGGTGGCTCCGGCACCGGCAAGTCGGTACTGCTGCGCAGCATCGTCGGCCTCAAGCGACCCGATGGCGGCTCCATCCGTGTCTTCGGCGAGGAGCTGCAGCGTCTGCCTTCCAGCCGCCGTGCCAGCATCGAACGTCGCTTTGGTGTGCTGTTCCAGCGCGGCGCCCTGTTCTCCTCGCTCAACCTTCAGGAGAACGTCGCCCTGCCGCTGATCGAGCATGCCGGCCTGTCGCGCGTTGATGCCGAACGCCTGGCGCGGGTCAAGCTGGCCCTGGCAGGGCTGCCTGCCGATGCTGCCCGACTCGACCCCGCGGCGCTCTCCGGCGGCATGATCAAGCGCGCCGCACTGGCTCGCGCTCTGGCCCTCGATCCGGAAGTGCTGTTCCTCGACGAGCCCACCGCTGGCCTCGACCCTATCGGCGCCGCCGCCTTCGACCGCCTGCTGGTGACCCTGCGCGATGCCCTGGGCTTCAGCGTCTTTCTGGTCACCCACGATCTCGATACGCTGTACTCGAGCTGCGACCGGGTCGCCGTCATCGCCCAAAAGCGCGTGCTGGTGGCCGATACACTGTCGGTGGTGGAAGCCACCGACGATCCCTGGATACGCGATTATTTTCACGGTCCGCGAGGCCGCGCGGCAAACAAGGCGGCGCAGCAATCCACATTACCAGAGGGGGAACGACGCTGATGGAAACCCGCGCGCACCATGTCGTGATCGGCCTGTTCGTCGTGCTGACAATCGTCGGCGGCGTGCTGTTCGCCCTGTGGCTCAACCAGAGTACTCGCGCCCAGGCTTTTACCCATTACGAAGTGCTGTTCAACCATGGTGTCAGCGGCCTGTCGGAGGGCAACGCCGTGGAATACAGCGGCGTCAGGGTCGGTGACGTCGTGGAACTGCGCCTCGACCCGGCTGACCCGCGCAACGTCATGGCCCTCATTCGCGTCGAGAGCCAGGTGCCGATTCGCCAGGACACCCGGGCGCGCCTGGCGCTGGCCAACATTACCGGCAGCATGTCGATCCAACTGCACGGCGGCACGCCCGAGAGCCCGCTGCTGATCGCCCGCGGCGAAAGGCCGGCGCGTATCGTTGCCGATCAATCGCCGCTGGGCGCCCTGCTCAGCGACAGCGAAGAGCTGCTGGGCAACGTCAATCGCGTGCTGTCACGGCTGGAGGCGGTGCTGTCAGAAGACAATGTGGAAAGCGTGGAGCGAATCCTGGCCAACCTCGAGCGTACCACCTCCCAGCTTGCCGCCATCGGCGACGCCCCGGTTCGGCTCGCCGAGAGCATGGAGGAGGTCTCTCGGGAAGCCGCCCGCGCCCTGGCCGAATTCCGCTCCCTGGCCAGCCGCACCGGCGGCATGATGCAGGGTCAGGCCGAAGGCATCCTGATCGATACCCGCCAACTCACGGCCAGCCTGTCCCGCACGGCCCAGAGTCTCGAGGAGCTGTTAGCCGACAACCAGGGGGCGCTCGAAAGCGGCATACGCGGCGTGCAGGGCCTGGGGCCGGCCACCATCGAGCTACGCAACACTCTCTCCTCTCTCAACCGCATCGTACGCCGCCTGGAGGAGAATCCTCGTAACTTCCTGCTGGGACGCGACCGCGTCGAGGAGTTCAGCCCATGAGGTATCGCCCGCGTTTGTCCTGGCTCGTCTGGTTGGCAGCGGCTCTGGCGCTCGGCGGCTGCCAATTCGTGCCGGAACGCACGCCGGTCGCCTTCTACGATCTGCCGGCCCAGCCACTGACAAACTCGCCTTCCTCGGCCGCCCCGGTGGACGCCACCCTGCGCCTGGCCACGCCGCGCGCCACCGGGCTGCTCGATGGCACACGGATCCTCGTCGTGCCGCAGCCCAACCGCCCTCAGGTCTATGCCGGCGCACGCTGGGCCGATACCATGCCGCTATTGCTGCGCGATCGGCTGCTCGACGCCTTTCATGACGATGGCCGCCTGCCCGGTGTGGTGCACGAGGACAGCGGCGCCACCGCCGACGTGGAGCTGCACAGCGACTTGCGCAGCTTTCACAGCGAGTACCGCAGCGGTCATCCCGAAGCGGTCATTCGCCTCGACGTAAGGTTGATCGATGCCCGCACGCAACACCTGCTGGCCAGCCAGCGTTTTCTCCATTACCAGCGGGCCGACAGCGAATCCATCGACCATGTTGTCGATGCCTTCGGCACGGCCGCGGACCGCTTGGCTCAGGAGCTCGTCGACTGGAGCGTGATGCAAATGCGTGAGCGCTGACCCGCATGAAGAAAGCCGTCGCATGAAATGTAGACACTTGGTATGAATGTCGCGTGGTTACCGCCAACGGTGGCCTTTGGTTATCATGGGCGAAAAAGCAAGGAAACAGCGACAATGACGATGGATAGCTCGCCACGCCAGAACCTCGGGATCAGCGCCTACAGCTGGCTCAAACGCGACATCACACGAGGCGTCTTCCAGCCCGGCGAAAAGCTGCTGATGAGCCGGCTCAAGGAGCGCTATCAGTTGGGTATCGGTCCCCTGCGCGAAGCGCTGTCGCAGCTGGTCGCCGAGCGCTTGGTGGTCGCAATCAGCCAACGCGGCTACCGGGTCGCGCCCATGTCGCTGGCCGAGCTCGCCGACATCTACGATGCTCGTGCCCAGTTGGAAGGGTTGATTCTGACTCTGGCCATCGAGCGCGGCGACGACGCCTGGGAGGCGGACATCCTGGCCAAGGCGCACACGCTGGCCAAGGTCATGGAAGTCAACAGCCCCGACGAAATGTTGGACGTATGGGATGCACGACACAAGGCATTCCACACCGCCATCGCCAGCGGCTGCCGTTCGCCGCATCTGCTGCAGGTGCGCGAGAGCCTGTTCGACCAGGTGGAGCGCTACCGCCATCTGTGGCTGCAGGAAACGGTCTTCTCGGAGCAGGCGCTGGAGCGCAAGCGTCAGGAGCACGCCGCCCTGGTCGAGGTGATCCTGGCCCGCGAGGCCACGCGCGCCGCCGAGATGATGCGCGAACACCTGATGACCCCGGTACCCATCATCACCCAGGTCATGGCCCGACGGGGCCTGGCCTGATACCGGCTCGGTCATTGCCCTGTCATGTCGTTGCGCGAGAATCGCAGGTGACAGGCCGCCGCCGGCGGTTTATGTTAAGGACATACCATCCAAGCACGGCCGGACCCAGCCTCGGCTGCCAAGGCCCGATGGAGCGCACCATGCCTCACCTTCTGCGGTTCTCACGTGACATCGAACTTCGCCTGGAGCGACTCTCCCAGAACACCGGCCAGAGCAAGGGAGCCTTGATCGAACGCTGCCTGGCCGTGGGCATGCACGACATGGAATCCCAACTGCTGCTGGAAGAAGCCATCAGCGCTCCTTCCGGCGCCGCCAGACCCTCTCTCGATCAGCTGCTGCGCGAAAGCGGCCTGGGTGCCTGATTTCCACTGGCCCTTCTCCGCTCAGCGGAAGGCCGCCAGACAGCGACGATGCGTGTGCAGCGCATGCTCGCGAGCGGTGGCCACCAGCCTGACTTCTTGTCCCGGCAAGCACTGGGCCAGCCGCGCCGCGGCAAGCGGCGTCAGCGCACCGAGACGCGGATATCCACCAATGGTCTGACGATCGTTGAGCAGCACGATCGGCTGGCCGTCGGGCGGCACCTGTACCGCGCCCAGCGGTATGCCCTCGGAAATCATGCCGCCCAGTTGGCAATGCAGTTTCGGCCCCACCAACCTGACCCCCATACGATCGGCACGATCGTCGACCCGCCAGGGCAGATTGAAGGCCTGAGAGAGGCTGGCACCGCTGAAATGGCCGATCTGGGCGCCGGGTACCAGCGCCAGCCAGTTTCCCGAAAGCACCATGTTGATTGTCGGGTCGAACGGCAGCCGACGGCCGGTGACGGCACGGCCGTTCCACGCCAGCTTGTCGCCGACCTGCAGCGTACGCCCATCGCCGTGCAGCCCGCCCAGTTGCTCCCGGGGCGTGGCGCTGCGACTTCCCAGCACCAGAGGGGCTTCGAGACCGCCGGGCACGGCCAGGTAGGCCCGCAAACCATTGCGCGGCTGACGGAAGACCAGGCGTTGGCCGGCCCGTATGGTGAACGTGGCGCCAGGCTTCAGGGCACGGTCATCGAGGTGGGTATCGAGATCGGCCCCCATCAGCGCCAGCGTCGAGTCCGCCACCGCTTCCAGCTCGAGACCGCCACCGATGACGATTTCCAGCGCTGCGGCATCCAGCGCATTGCCCAACAGCCAGTTGGCCCAGCGGAACGAGAACCAATCGGCAGCCCCGCCCTGAGTGACCCCCAGATGGCGCACCCCGAAGCGACCATCGTCCACCAGCAGTGCCAGCGGACCGGCCTGTACGACACGTAACGCACCTTGGCTGACGGAACTCATGACGCGCTCTCCAGCGCTGTCGTATCGCCGCCCTGCTGCACGAACTCCTCGCGACTGATGGACTTGAAGCGGACCCGGTCACCCGGCCTCAGCAGGGGCTCGCCGCGACGGGCGTGTTCGAAGAGCGGGAAAGCGGTACGCCCGAGAATGTTCCATCCGCCGGGCGAGGTCAGCGGGTAGATCGCAGTCTGGCGATCGGCAATACCTACACTGCCCGCGGTCACTCGGCGTCTGGGCGTTTTCAGCCGCGGCGTGGCCAGCGCCTCTTCCACCAGCCCCATGAAGCTGTAACCGGGGGCGAAGCCCAGGGCAAAGACGTAGTAGTCACGACCGCAGTGGCGGCGTACCACCTCGTCCACCGCGATGCCGGCTCGTTCGGCCACCCGGGGGAGCTCAGGTCCGACGCTGAGGTCGTACCAGACCGGCACTTCATGACACTGGCCCAGCTCGGCGTCGGCCGGCTCCAGGCGTTCGAGCACGCGCCGAATTCGCCCGATGGCCTCGTCATGGGATACCCGCAGTGCATCGTAGTGCAGCATGAGCGTGGTGTAGGAGGGTACCAGGTCGATGAGCTCGGCGCCGAAGGCATCGCGCAGGGCGCGATCGGCCGCCACGATCCAGCCCATGTTGGCCTCGTCGATGGTGTCGAACAGACGCACCATGAGCACGTCCATGGCCGTCAACTCGATCTGCACGGACATCGTCACGCCCGTTCCAGCTCGTGGAAGGCCTCGCGTATCGCTCGAACGGCGGCTACCGACTCAGGATTGTCGCCATGCACGCAGAGCGTATCGCAAGGCAGCTGCAGAGGCGTACCGTCGATGGCCGCCAACGGCTCGCCACGAGCCAGGCGCACGGCCTGGGCAACGATGGTTGCCTGGTCATGGTGCACCGCCCCCGGCAAACGGCGTGAGACGAGATGCCCGCCGGCATCGTAGGCGCGATCGGCAAAGGTCTCGAACCAGATGGCGATGCCCATCTCCGCCGCCAGCTGGCGGCTCGGCTCCGGGTCGGCGGTTGCCATCAGCATCAGCGGCAGGCTCGGATCGTAGCTGGTCACGGCGCGCATCACGGCCCTCAGCAGCTCGGGGTCCCGTGCCATGTCGTTGTACAGCGCACCGTGCGGCTTGACGTAGCGAACGGCCGTTCCCTCCGCCTGACAGATGCCGGCCAGCGCGCCGATCTGATACAGCACCAGATCCTCGACTTCGGCGGGGGAACAGGCCATGGAGCGACGACCGAAACCCATCAGATCGGGATAGGCGGGATGGGCGCCGACCTTGACGCCATGCTCCACCGCCAGGCGCACCGCATGGCGCATCACATGAGGATCGGAGGCATGGAAACCGCAGGCGATATTGGCACAGTCCACGTAAGGCATGACCTCGCCATCCAGCCCCAGCGTGTAGTTGCCGAAGCTCTCGCCCATGTCGCAATTGAGTAATGGCAAAGTCTTTTCAGACACTTTAGTCACCTAGCTCATCGATAGGAGGCGGCTCTACCTGTGAATGTTAATACGCTCAGGGTAGTTCGAGAGGTAGCTCGAGACGTTGATAATGAGTGTAGGCGCTGAGAATCGTTGCCCGCTGCGCTTCATGCGCTAGCGTAAATGCATCGCCATACACCGTCTCATCGGGGTATTCAGTGATCAACATCAAAGGCGTCAACTGGGCATTATCCTGAATCAGCAGATAAGGAATGGCGTGCAGAATGGAAAAATCGAATTCGCCCGCATGCGCTTCGAAAGCTGCAACTTGGCGCCGATTGAGCGCGACCAGCTCAGGGATGTTCGCCAAGTCCTGGATGACCTCCTCGAGTAGCCGCCGCGCCTGTTGCTGCCAACCCTCACGGTAGCGGACGATCAGGAAGAAACCCTTTGGGATCGTCCACATCTCGAAGCCACGCGGAATGTAGCCGGTCAACGGGCGAGTCCACTCATGAGCTGGATAACCATGCAGATTCACATGTAGCCCGGCACTGCTGCACTCGATGGCCCGCTCGCGAATGGCGTGCTCAAAACCGCCGCCGAGCGGCTGCGCCTGCAGGTCGTTACCGAACGCGGTATAACGTGCGGCATGGTGCATATGGCTAGGTTGTTCAGCGGCCAGACGCTGGCGAAGATGGTAGCCGTCTGGATTCTCCAACGGGGAGATGACGAAGTGAGCATGCGCGTGCTTGTCCAGTTCAGCGGCTGCCCGCAGAGCCCCCACGATGCCCGAGGTTTCGTTAGCATGCTGAGCAGCACTGATTAGCACGGCTCTGTCGCTTCCGGGACGATACCGCGCCAATACTTGCCGCCCGCTACGGCTGTGGGAGCACAGGGTCCGCTGTCCCAGCGCTTTGATCAGAGTGTTGATCTGGGATTCGCTCAGTGGTCGATCGGCCTTGTCCAGCGGCACATCGGGAGGTATTGGCAGCTCCGATATGTGCAGGCTCTGCAGTGTAACGATGACACTGGGTTCGGCACCCAGACGCGTCAGGACCTCCGGCACGATCTGCCCAGGCTGGATCGAGCGGTCGCCCAACGGCAGACCGGCACGATGCTGGAAGTATTCCAACAACGAGAAGTAAAGGTCCTCGTGCAACCCCTCCGCCAAGCTGATGTGCTCTCCACCGTACGCCAGAGTCGTATCCTGACAAGGCAGAACGACCCGCAGGTTCAGCTCCTCAAAAAGAAGTGCCTCGACCGGCCACTCGCTCCCCATGACCACTTCCATGGCAGACTTGAATAATTGTTCGTAGTCGGTGCACAGCGGCTCGTCGCGCCGCTCGCCTGCCTCGGAGCACCAGTTTACCCAGCCGCAAGGCGACAGTTGCAGAATATCGACGTGATCACGATGTAACCGGTTGGGTGCTGCAACGCTATGCTTTTCCACGGTGCCGTCGGTGCTAATCAGTTGCACTTCATAGGCGTAACAGGTCGTGGCTGCTTCGACTGCAACGGGTTCCCAGGTTAGTGTCACCCCAGCACCCAGCAGACCGGCCAGCGGGTAGGCTTCCAGCAGAAAGCGGCGCGGCGACAGCGTCGGTGACGGATAACGTACCACCACCGCCGCCAGTGGCTGGTCACCGACATCCTCAAGAAAAAAATGTACTAGCGGCTTGTAAGCGCTACGGAAATGCGCGCGGACACCATGACGGGCCAATTCACGTTCGGCCTCCCGACGAGAGGCCAAGTCGTCGAACACCCATACTTCGAGCAAGCCATCGCGGGCCATGGGGCCGCCATACTCGGCCACCAGGGCGTCGACGCTACGCTGGAAGGTTTGTTCGAGCAGGATCTTCCTCACAGCGAGGTCCTCCCGGTTGGATCGAGGGCATCGCGCAGCCAGTCGCCCAGCAGGTTGAGTCCCAGCACGGTCAACAGAATCGCCAGCCCGGGGAAGACGCTGACCCACCACGCCGTCTGCAAATAGGTACGGCCTTCAGCCAGCATGCCGCCCCAGCTCGGAACTGACGGGTCGACACCCAGGCCGAGGAAAGTCAGGCTACTCTCCAGCAGAATGTTGTTGGCCACGTTGAGTGTCATCAGCACGATCACGGGGCCGATGAGGTTCGGCAGCAGATGCTGGAACAGGATGCGCACATCGCGCACCCCAATGGCCTTGGCCGACAAAATGAACTCACGGTCCTTGAGCGACAGCACGGACCCCCGCACCAGGCGCGCATACTGCACCCATTGAGAGATGATCAAAAGGATGATCATGTTTGTCAGGCCACCACCTATCACCGCAATGAAAGTGATCGCCAGCAAGATGAAGGGCAACGCCAGTTGCACGTCGGCAAACCGCATTACCACCATGTCGATGATGCCGCCGTAGTAGCCTGAAACTAGCCCCATGACGATGCCTATCACCACCGCCCCCACCGCGGAATAAACCCCAACCTTGAGGGATATCTCGCCGCCGATGATCACCCTTGCCAGCAAGTCGCGCCCCAGGGGGTCAGTACCCAGCGGATAGGCCGGCTCGGTCATGGGCGGTACCAGGCGCATGGCGAGATTGATACCGCTTCCCCCACTGGGGAACAGCCAATCGGAGAACAGGATGGCTGAAGTGATGCCCCCCACCAGCAGAATGCCCAGGATGAACTCGAAATTCTTGAAACGGCGTATTGACGGAGAATTGAGAGACAGCATAGCACTAATCCTTGCGCACCCTGGGATCGACCAACCCGTAGGCGATGTCCACCAGAAGATTGATGGTGATGATCAGCAATGAGAGCACGGTGATCACGCCTTGTAGCACCGGGTAGTCGCGCGCTGCTACGGCCTCGAAGGCCAACGTACCGAGCCCCGGCCAGTTGAAGACTCGTTCCACGACCACGATGCCTCCCAACAGGCCGCCGAATTGCAGGCCAAAGTAGGTGATCAACGGAATTGAACAGTTGCGTAAAGCATGTTTATAGAGCACTACCGAATTGGAGAGCCCTTTGGCTCTGGCTACCATGACGTATTGAGAGCGCAAGGTATCAAGCATGGTGGTTCTCACTAGCCTGACGTTGGTGGCAGTCAGAATGATGCCCATGGTGGCCGCGGGCATGATGAAGCTGGTCCAGCCCTCCATGCCGCTGGGCGGCAGCAGGTTGAAGGTGATGGAAAGCAGCAGAACCAACATGATGGCCAACCAGAAATTAGGAAAGGAAAGCCCTATTAGCGATAACACCCGGATCAACTGGTCCGGCCAACGGCCGCGAGATACTGCCGCCTTGATGCCCAGAGGAATGGAGATCACGATGGAGATGAACAGCGAAGCGAATGCCAGGGCAAGAGTTGCCGGCAGGGCGCGCCCGATGAGATGACTGACCTGGGTCCCACCCATGAAACTGCGGCCGAAATCCCCCACCAGCAAGCCTCGCAGGAAATCCAGATACTGAGCGATAAATGGCTGGTTGAGCCCCAGCGCTTCGCGAATACGTGCGAGGTCGGCCTCAGTGATACTCCCCGCGCCTTGGGCCAGCATGATGGCCGGGTCACCGGTCAGACGGATGGCGAAGGATACGATCAAGGTGACCGCCAGGACCACAAAGACGGCCTGGAGTAAGCGATAGAACAGGAACTTTGCCACAATTGGCTCCCTTGGGCGATAGCCAGCTGCCGCCCTGAGGAACGGCAGCCAGCCAAGGTCTTACTCCGAGACGCTGACGTTGGTCAGGCGCAGACGATTATCGGGAGCAGGTTCGAAACCCTGGACCCGGTCACTGACACCGTAGAGAGCGTTGAGGCTATACAGCGGCATCTCCAGCGCCCTCTCCTGTGTGTAACGAGCGATCTCCTGAAGCATGGCCTCACGTTCGCCGCGATCGGTGATACCGCGTTGAGCGTTGAGCATGCGGTCGAGCTCTTCGTCGCTATCGTAAGGATTCCAGCGCTCACCGGTGTGGTACATCAAGTAGGCGGTATTATCGTAATCGAAGGTCCAGCCGCCCCACTTCTGCTGGAACATTTCCCCGGTGCGCCCCGCGGGAATGATGTCGTTTAGTAATACGTTGGTTTCGTAGGACTGGATCGATGCGTTGATACCCACACCCTGTAGATAGGCCGCCACGACCTGGGCGACTTCGCCAAAGGTGGCATCGTTGCCGCGCACGTCTATCTGTACGTTGGCCCCCGGCTCGACGCCTGCTTCATCGAGTAACTGACGCGCGCGCTCGGGGTCGTGAGGGTACGGCTCCAGCTCGGGATCGTGACCGAATGATTGGGAACCCTGGAAGCTGGCGATGACCTCCCCTTCGCCGGAAAGGATGGAATCGATGATGGCTTGGCGATCCACCGCCATTATCATGGCTTGGCGCACTTTCTCATCGGCAGTGATGCCTGACTGAGTGTTGAAACGAATCGCCTCTACCGTGGGCGAAGGTACGCTCACGACGCGGATGCCGTCATAATTGTTGATGGTGTCTATCATGCCGATGGGAATCGTTGGCGGGATGACAATATCGACACGCCCCGACTGTAGCTCGGCAACGGCTGTGGAGGGCTCGGAAATAAAGCGATAGGTGACGCTATCAAGTTTGGGTGCGCCTCCCCAATGCTCGGCAAACGCCTCAAGGCGAACGTTCTCACGTGGGCTATAGCCGACCATTCTGAATGGCCCAGTACCTACCGGGTTGGAGTTAAAATGCTCGCCACCGTGTTCCTGGATATAGCCTGGGGGTACGATCATGGCTCCATATCCAGCCAGCTTGGTCAGCAGTACGGGGTCGGGCTCGCTCAGATGGAAATCAACCGTGTACTCGTCGATGAGCTCGACGCTCTCGATCGCCGTATAGTTGGAGCGCTGAGGGCCGCGCGCCCCCTCCTCTCCCAAGAGTCGCTCGAAGGTGAACTTGACTGCCTCGGCATTGAAGGGTTCGCCGTTATGGAAGGTCACGCCTTCGCGTAACTCGAAACGAATGCGCGTGCCGTCATCCAGCTCTTCCCAATGAGTCGCCAGACCGGGTACCAGCTCCAAATCCGGCCCACGATAGGTAAGCCCATCGAACACGTTGGTTGCGAGCGAAGCCCAATTCACCAGAAACGTATCGATAGGATCCCAGCTGCCGGGGTCCTGAGGACTGGCGATCGTCAGCGATCCGGCCTGGGACATGGCAGAGGCTGACAGGGCCGAGGCCGCTACCAGCCCCTTGACCAGTGTTTTCTTGTTTTTCATCTTACCTGTCTCCTGCACGCTATTGTTCACAGCGACTGAGCACTGTGGTTGTGGTTCGTCTCGTGAGAGACGAAATGGCCAGGGTGGACTTCGATCAGCGGATATATATTCGGTTCGTCACCCACCTTCCTGATAGGGCTGAGGATTTCTCCCTCTAGCAGCATATGTTCACGGCGATGTGACGGGTCGGCAACTGGCACGGCTGCTAGGAGCTTACGGGTATAGGCGTGCTGAGGGGCATCGAACACGCGCTGCCTGGGTCCCATCTCGACGATCTGGCCCAGATGCAACACCGCCACACGGTGACTCATCTTTTCGACCACTGCCATATCGTGACTAATGAAGAGGTAGGCCAGCCCTTCCTCCCGCTGCAGTGTCATCATCAAATGGATGATCTGAGCCTGAATCGAAACGTCCAGCGCCGACAGGGCCTCATCGGCAATAATCAGTTTGGGACGAGATGCCAGCGCCCTGGCGATGCAAATACGCTGACGCTGGCCGCCGGAAAATTCATGTGGATAACGCTCTGCATGTTCGGGCCTTAGCCCCACTCGTTCAAGCAGTTCTCTGACACGGCGCTGAACATTGCCCCTGCCCTTGAGCAAGCCATGGGTATGGATAGGCTCAGCAATCGAGAAACCAACTGTCTTTCGCGGGTCGAGTGAGGCAAAAGGGTCCTGAAAGATGTACTGCACTTCCTGGCGTAGTCGCATCTTCTCAATACGGCTCATCTGCGACACTAGCTGGCCGGAAAAGAAGATGTCGCCGCTGGTATTTTCCTGAAGCAGTTGAATGGTACGACCGATGGTCGACTTCCCCGATCCCGACTCACCGACAAGTGCAAGCGTCTCTCCGGGATAAATCTCCAGACTGACATTCTCAACGGCATGCACACGATGGCTGACACCACCGAAAAAACCCTTATGGATATCGAAGCGTGTAACGAGATTGTTTATCCGCACGATCGGGGAAGCGTTCTGCTGAACGGTATCCTGTTCCATGGACTCGCCCAAACTGCAGGTTGCGCGACCATCGAAGACGATCAAGGGGTCGATACGAGGCAAGCTCTGGCCCTGCATGCTGCCAAGCTTGGGTACTGCCGAGAGCAGTGCCTTGGTATAGGGCTCCCTGGGGGCGGCGAAGATCTCCTCTACCGGGGCCTCCTCGACCTTTTCCCCCTCCCTCATAACGACCACATGATCGGCGATTTCAGCAACGACGCCCATGTCGTGAGTAATGAAAATCACCGCCATGCCCAGTTCCTTCTGGAGGTCACGGATGATTGCCAGGATCTGGGCCTGAATCGTCACATCCAGTGCCGTAGTCGGCTCGTCTGCCACCAGAATTCTCGGCTTGCAGGCCAGGGCCATGGCGATCATCACACGCTGGCGCATCCCCCCGGAGAGCTGATGGGGATAGCGTTTGAGCAAGGACTCGGCGTCGGCCAAACGCACCAGCTCCAACAGTCGTATGGCCTCCTGTCGCGCGGAAGCACGATCATGACGTTCGTGCAGTATCAGCACCTCGGCAATCTGATCGCCTATGGTGTAGACCGGGTTCAGCGAGGTCATCGGCTCCTGAAAGATCATCGAGATCTCTTTGCCCCGAATGCGACGCATCTCACGATCGGTGAGCCGGGTCAGGTCGAGATAGGTATTGGTATCTGGACGTTGAAAGCGGATGCTGCCCTTAGTGATCAAGGCATTCTGATATTCGACCAAGCGCATGATGGCCAACGAGGTGACGGACTTGCCGGAGCCGGACTCCCCAACGATCGCGAGCGTCTCCCCTGCCTGGAGATCGAAGGAGAGATTCTTGACGACCTCGTTGCGGCCAAAGGCCACAGAGAGGAACTCGACGCTTAGTAGAGGAGAGGAGATCACAGGCACTATACCTATATTTTTTGTGTAATTTACAAAGAAAATATATTCATACTATGATCGTGTCAACCATCCTCGTTCGCCCTACCCCAGGTGCCGACTTAGGAATGGCTGAAGAGCAGCAACCCCACGCCGCGCATGACCACGAGCCCATGAGGCAGGCCTGCGCAGCCTTACCGTTAACACAACGGCAGTCCATCGATGACAAACTCAAAGGCAACTCCCCCATACGCTCGCGACCCTATCGTCTCCTCGGAGCACCTTTCTCATAGCGCTCAGGAGCTATCGGAACTCGAATTCGGACTGATCATTTCAGGTCACGCCTTTCACCGCTGGATGGTGCGTTGCATGGCAGCAACCGGTTACTCTGAGTTGAACTCACTGGATACCCTGGTTCTGCACAGCGTAAACCACCGAGAGCGTGCCAAGCGCCAGTCCGACATCTGCCTTGTGCTCAATGTCGAAGACACTCACACGGTCACTTATGCACTAAAGAAGTTAGCTAAGCTGAATTTGGTCAAGGGAGAAAAACAGGGCAAGGAGACATTCTTCCGTACCACAAACGAGGGACGAGAAGCCTGTAGTCGCTATGCTGAGATACGCGAGGCATGCCTCGTCGACTCATTGTCATCAATGGGTATCGAGCGCATGGAGATGAGCAGGTTAGCAGGTATGCTCCGCGCTATGTCGGGGCTGTATGACCAGGCAGCGCGCGCCGCAGCTTCACTATGATAGTGAAGCTGCGGTTCCGCTAGCTGAATGCAAGCAATGCATAACCTACTCTGAGACTTGGAGGTTTCGAAATGTCTGTTAAAGATCCCTTCCATCTGGCCGTACAGGTACGTGATATCGACGAGGCACGTCGCTTCTACGGCGACTTCCTCGGCTGCCCCGAAGGCCGCTCATCCGCGAGCTGGGTCGACTTCGATCTCTACGGGCATCAGTTCGTTTGCCACCTCAACCCCGCCTTGAAAGACGCCGGGGTTTCCAGCCACAAGAACCCGGTGGACGGACATGGCGTTCCGGTTCCCCATTTCGGCGTGGTGCTGGAGATGGATGCCTGGGAAGCCCTGGCGCAGAAATTGCGCGAGCACGGCGTGGCATTCGAGATCGAACCCTATATCCGCTTCAAGGGCGAGCCGGGGGAACAGGCCACCATGTTCTTCTACGATCCCTCCGGCAATGCCCTGGAGTTCAAGGCGTTCAAGAATCGCGAAGAACAGCTGTTCAAGAAGTCCTGAGCCGGATTCGCAGATGCTCGATTTCAAGGAGCTGGAAGCGTTCGTCTGGGCGGTGAGGCTGGGCTCCTTCCGCAAGGCGGCCATGCGCCTGCACCTGACCCAACCCTCGATCTCGGAGCGCATCTCGCGCCTCGAGAGCAGCGTGGGAGAGGTGCTGCTGGAGCGCTCGGCCAGGCCGATCCAGCCCACAGCGCTCGGCCAGGCCGATCCAGCCCACCATGCGCGGACGCGAGTTCTTCGTCCACGCCGAGCGTCTTCTGCAGCAGCGTGACGCGGCGCTGCAGCTGTTCGAGGATGAGGAGAACTATTCCGCCCCACTGCGCCTCGGCGCCATCGAGACCATTGCCCACAGCTGGCTGCCCGACTTCATGCGCTGCCTGACCCTGCGCTATCCGCAGTTGACCATCGAGCTGAGCGTCGATTACTCGCCGGCGCTCAACCGCCGCCTGGCGAAGAACGATCTGGACATTCTGCTGGCGATGAATGGCTACCTGGAGCCGGAGCGCATCGACCAGCTGCCGCTGAGTCCTTACGAGATGGGCATGTTCGTCTCACCCGACCATGTCGAGACGATCGCGGTACAGGGTAGCGAGTGGCTTGGCTGCCTGCCCTTCATCTCCTTCGGCAAACGAGCTAGACCCTATGAGGAGCTGGTAGTGTACCTGGATCGCCAGGGCGTGGCGGAGCCCCGTATCCACAGCGTGAGCACGCTGATGACCATCGTGCGCATGACCACGGAAGGGCTCGGCATCGGCGCGCTCCCCGTCGCCACCGTGCTCGACGAATGGCGCCAGGGTCAGCTCTATCGGATCGAGCTGCCGCAGCCCCTGCCGGACATGCATTACGACGTGATCTGGCGCATCGGCAGCCATCCCCGGTTCTGCCGCAGCGTGGGGCTGCTGGCACAGCAATGCGCCAAGCGCTATGCAGAGTCACGCATGACCGACATGACGACAAGCGATTTCTCCGGCCGCTGGGTGAGGCCGAAGCGTCCCGAAACTCACCCATAGGCGCTCTGACGCCACCCACACAACTCCAACTAGAGAGACCAAAATGAACAAGATCCTGTCCCGCTCCGTGCTGATCGCCGCTGCCTGCGGCCTCTACGACCGCCAGTGCCGCCCAGTGGACCATGGCCACCCCCTACGGCGATGCCAGCTTCCATACCAAGAACGTGAAGCAGTTCGCCGAGGACGTGGCGGAAGCCACCGGTGGCGAACTGACCATCAACGTCCACAGCGGCGGCTCGCTGGTGGCCCACGGTGAGATCAAGCCTTCAGTACGCCGCGGCACCATCGAGGCCGGCGAGATCTTTCTCTCCACCCTCTCCAACGAGGACCCCATCTTCGAGGTCGATACCCTGCCGGGGGTGGCCGGAAGCTACGAGGAAGCCTACGAACTGTGGCAGGCCACCAAGCCGCTGATCACCGAACTGTTCGCCAATCAGGGCATGATGCCGCTCTACGCCGTATCCTGGCCGGCCCAGGGCATCTATACCGACTTCGAACTCAACGATGCCGAGCAGTTCGAGGGTCTGCGGGTCCGTGCCCCCAACATCAACACCCAGCGCTTCGTCGACTACCTGGGCGGCAACCCCACCGAAACCGAGGAGTCGGACATTCCCACGGCCTTCAGCACCGGCCGGGTGGACGCCATGATCACTTCGAGCTCCACCAGCAACTCGATGACCGCCTGGGATTACGTCTCCCACTACACCGACGCCAACCTGTGGCTGCCGAAGAACATCGTGTTCATCAATCAGCGCGCCTTCGACCGCCTGGACGAAGCCACTCAGGAAGCGCTGCTCGAAGCGGCGGCACGGGCCGAGGAGCGCGGCTGGCAGATGAGCCGTGACGACAATCAGGCCAGCCTCGAAACACTGCAGCAGAACGGCATCACCGTCTCCAAGCCGAACGAGGAGGTCGCGGCCGCCCTGCAGGCAGCCGGCGACCAGCTCTTCTCGGCTTGGGAGAGCCGTGCCGGTGAGCAGGCGAAGCAGGTACTCGAGGAGTATCAGCAGCAGCGCCAGGATTGAGCCCGATCCCAGGCGTGGCGGCTTGCCGCCACGCCGCCTTCAAGCTCGCCTCGAGGTTAGCGTCATGACCTTCAAGTTCAATACTCTCTACCGCCTGGGTGCCCTGGGTGCGGCCGCCTGCATGGTGACCATCTGTGCCCTGATCGCGCTGCAGGTCTCGTTTCGCCTGATCGATGCCCTGCTCGTGCTGATCGGCATGCGGCGACTGGGGCTCAGCATCACCGGCGTCTCGGAGATCGCCTCCTATCTGCTGGTGGGGGCGACCTTCCTGGGCCTCGCCTACACCTTCGTACATCACGCTCACATCCGCGTCACGCTGCTGATTTCACGGCTGCCATCGGCCATCAGAGCCTGGTTCGAGGTCTTCTGTCTGCTGGTCGCGCTGGCCATCAGCCTGCTGCTCGGCTACGGCCTGGTGGAGCTCGCGCGGGAGAGCAGAATGTTCAATGACGTCTCCTCCGGCTTCCTGTCGATTCCGCTGTGGATTCCCCAGACGGTACTGGCCACCGGCGTGGCGCTGCTCTGCCTGGCCCTGGCAGAGGCACTGGTGACGACCCTGCGTATCGCCATTCGCGAACCTAGCCGCTTCCGCGAGGCGACGGCCACCGACGACAGTGACATTCACTGAGCCGCACTCAACCACACGGAGACACGTCACGTGCTGATACTCAGCCTGGCTTCGATAATGACGCTGGCCGTCCTGCTCGGCAGCGGGGTGTGGATCGCCTTTGCCCTGATCGGCACCGCCTGGGTTGCGTTGGCCTTCTTCAGTCCCTTCGCACCGGGGCCGATTCTAGCCTCCGATTTCTGGGGCGCCAGCTACGGCTGGGACCTGACCGCCCTGCCGATGTTCATCTGGATGGGTGAGATCCTGTTTCGCTCCGGCCTCGCCGACAACATGTTCCGCGGCCTCTCCCCCTGGCTCAACCGCATGCCCGGCCGACTGCTGCACACCAACATCATCGGCAGCGGCATGTTCGCCGCCGTCTGCGGCTCCTCGGCGGCCACTTGCGCCACGGTGGGCAAGATGACCCTGCCGGAGCTGGAGCGCCGCGGCTACGACAGCAACATGGCCATCGGCACCCTGGCCAGCGCCTCGACGCTGGGGCTGCTGATTCCCCCCTCCATCGTGCTGATCGTCTATGGCGTGGTCACCGAGCAGTCGATCTCGCGACTTTTCATGGCCGGTATCGGCCCGGGCCTGATGATCCTCGCCCTGTTCATGACCTACCTGATCATATGGTCACTGGTGAGCGGCAATCGCAAGGGGCTCACCGGCGCCGACGAGTCGTCCATGCCGCTGGGCCAGAAGCTGCGTCAGACCCTTGAGCTACTGCCCATCCTGCTGCTGATCGGTGGCATCATAGTGTCGATCTACGGCGGACTCGCCTCTCCCACCGAGGCCGCAGCCGTCGGCGTAGTGCTGTCGATGGTCATCGCGCGCTGGAACGGCAGCTTCAACATCAGGATCTTCAGCGACTCGCTGTTCGCCGCCATTCGCACCGCCTGCATGATCGCCTTCATCATCGCCGGCGCCTCGTTCCTGACCTCGGCCATGGGCTTCACCCAGGTGCCGATGCAGTTGGCGCGCACCATCGGCGAAATGGGCCTTTCACCGACCATGCTGTTGGTGGCGCTGACGCTGCTGCTGCTGGTGATGGGCTGCTTCCTCGACGGCATCTCGCTGATCCTGCTGGTGACCGCCATTATCATGCCGCTGGTGAGCGCAGCCGGTTTCGATCTGATCTGGTTCGGCATCTACCTGGTGATCGTGGTGGAAATGTCGCAGATCACACCGCCGGTGGGCTTCAACCTGTTCGTGATCCAGGGCCTCACGGGCAAGGACATCCTCACCATCACCAAGGCCACGCTGCCGTTCTTCCTGCTGATGATGCTGTCCATCGCCCTGATGCACCTGTTCCCGGAGATCGCCCTCTACCTGCCCCAGAGCATGAGCCGCTAGGCGGTTCAGCTGAAAAGGCGCCCGGGCATCAGCCTCGGGCGCCTTCCTCCCTCGGATTGCGCGGATAGTAGCGCTCCGGCTGCCGCTCCACGTGGGCGAAGAATCGCGTGTCCTTGTAGGGCATCTTCATGAAGCCCGACACCCCCAGCCCCTCGATCAGCCCCACCGCATCGAGAATGTCTTCGAGACGTTCGCGAAACTCCGCCTCGCGGGATGGATCGAGCAGGCGGTAGTAGCTGTGGATCTTGAGATGCTGCGGCAGCGCTTCGAAGATGATCATACCGGTGTGGTGGATGTCGTTGAGCGCTTCCAACGAGGTGATGATCGGTTCCGGCAGCACCAGAAACTCCTCGGGATCGGGCCCATCCTCGAAGTAGCTATGCAGTCGGCTGCGGTCCTCCAGCTCGGGCACGGCGCTGACCTCGTAGCGCAGCTGCATGCCGGGCTCGATGACGAAAGGATGCGACGGGCTCGCGCGGTCGAGGTGCAGGGTATCGCGGGCGTTGAACAGGCAGCTCTTGAAGATGCCCTGGCGGTAGATGGCACGAGCCAGATTGACCATGTTGTTCACCGCCGCCACGAAGGCCGGCTTGAGCGAGGAGTCGTGCAGGTTGAGCGAGGTATCGATGTAGACGCCATCGGCTTCCCAGCGCACAGCCAGCCCGCCCACCACCGGATACTTGCCCAGCCGGCTCACCGCGGCGAGAAAGGCCTTTTCGGTCTCGCCCATGCCCTGCATGAAGTTCTTGTAGTAACGGTCGAGCTGGACGTCGTTGACGTCGTTGAGCGTTTCCGCCCCGCCCTCCTCGCGCAGGAACGCCTTGCGCGAGCTGTAGACCACGGTGTCGATCTCCCGTGTCATGGGCCGCACCCAAGTCGGCACCAGCGGCGCTTCGGGCGCCCCGGGCAGGTCGATCATCACCACCCGGGCCAGGCGCGGCATTTCGCGGATGAAGTGATCGCCCGCGCGCAGACGCACCCGTGGGTCGGGGTCGAGCATGCCATCGAGCATGCGGGCGAACTCCATGGGCAGCCCCAGCGAGGTCGCGGGAATGGCGCGATGGCCGAAGCGACAAGACTGCGCCGAGGCCAGCGCATAGAGGGTGCCGGCCGTGCCCTGCTCGTCGAAGCGCGGCGACGACAGCGCGCCGTTGAGCTGCTCTTCGCCGATGAAGTAGACGTCGCCCAGCCGCGCGTTGGTCTGCTGCAGGTTGTCCGACATCAGCTCCATGACGTTGGCCGCCACGAACTGCTGGTTGGCATCGAGCTGGGCGAACACCGACGAGCCCCAATCGATCAGCGCGACCTCCTCACGGCGGGCATCGAAGACCAGGTTGGAGGGCTTGATGTCGCCGTGCACGAGGGGGCGCCCCGCCGGGCCGGTTTCACGCCGCAGGCTGCGCAGGATATCGGCGAGCTGATCGGCAATGCGCACCACCAGGCGCGGCGAAAGACGCCCTTCGCGCAGCGACACCTCCTCCAGGTTGAGCCCGGGAGCGCGCTGCATCACCAGGATCGACTGGTTGCGCACGCGCTGAAAGGCGATCAGCCGAGGTACCCGGGGATGATCGACCTGCTCCAGCATGAACGCCTCCTCCTCGAGGCGATCCTGCACCTGCTGGGGCAGGTTGACCCGGGTGAACTTGAACACGTACTCCTCGCCGTGGGCCGTGATACCGGCGAAGACGAAGCCGTAGGCGCCCTTGCCGATCAGCGCGATGTCACGGTAGCCCAGCTGTTCGAGCTGGGCCTGACATAGCGCTACCCACGCCTTGAGCTTGCGCGCATCGTCGTGGCTGAGCAGATAGATCGACTGCTCTTCCGGGATGTAGAACTGCTGCAGCGCTGCCTGAGACATGGGTGTCCGCCTGTGCTGGGAGCCGTCACCGGATGATCCATTCCGAGACGGCTCGCGTCCGGCTAGCCGAGATGCAGCAGCATGGTTTCCGGGCTTTCCAGGTAGCCCCTCCAGGCATTGCAGAAGCGCGCGATGGTGCCGCCGTCGATCACCCGGTGGTCCCCCGCCCAGGTGACGGTCATGATCGCCCGTTTCACCACCTCGCCGCGCTCATCGAAACGCGGCAGCCACTGGCTCTTGCCGATGGCGACGATGGCCAGCTCCGGCACGTTGATGATCGGTGCCGCGTAGGTGCCGCCGAAGGCGCCGATGTTGGAGATGCTGATGGTACCGCCCTTGAGATCCTCCTGGGCCACGCGCCCTTCCCGGGCCGCGGCGGTCAGCCGCTGGATCTCGCGGGCCACTTCGAGCACGCTGCGCTGCTCCACTTGCTTGACGTTGGGCACGATCAGCCCCGCCTTGCTGTCCACCGCCATGCCCACGTTCACTTCCGGCAGGTAGTGGATCTCGGTGACCTCGGGGTTGAGCCGGGCATTGAGGATCGGCTCCTCACGCACCGCCAGCGCCAGCGCCTTCATGAAGAAAGGCATCAGCGTCAGGCGCACCTGCTGCGACTCGGCCACGGGCTTGAGCCGCTCACGCAGGGCCAGCAGTTCGGTGACGTCGATCTCCTCGCCGTAGTGGAAATGCGGAACGGTGCTGGCCGACTCGACCATACGCCGCGCCATCACCGCGCGCACGCCGCGAATCGGCTCGACGCGAACCTCGCCGGCGTCATACCGTGACGGTTGAGCGCCAGACGCCGTTTCGGTCTGCGGAGCGTGGCCGGCCGATCGAGCGGCAGGCGCCTCGCCCTGCTGCTGCGGGCCCTGCTGTTGAGAGCTCTGCTGTTGAGAACCCTGCTCGAGAAAGCGCAGCACGTCTTCCTTCAACACGCGGCCGTCCTTGCCCGAACCGGCAACGGCTTCGAGATCCAGGCCGTGTTCGCGTACCAGACGTCGTACCGCGGGGCTCGCCGGAATGCGCCCGTAGGGGCCGCGACCGCCGCTCGCCACCGGAGCCACCCTATTCTGCGACACCTGGCTCTGCGCCGCCTGGGGCGCGGTGGGCGACGACTGGCTGACGTCGGGTCTCGCTTCGCCCGGCTCGGCATGCGCCGGTACGTAGGCGTACAGCGGCGCATGCACCTTGGCGATATCGCCCTTGGCCACGTGGAGCTTGGTCACCGTGCCGGCTTCGGGAGCGGTGATCTCCACCAGCGCCTTGTCGGTCATCACGTCGACCAGCGGCTGATCCTCGGCGATCTCCTCGCCCTCGCTCACTCGCCACTCCACCACTTCGCACTCGACGATACCCTCGCCGATGTCGGGCAGAATGAAATCCTTGGCGGCGACACTGGCAGCGCCGGCATGTGCAGCGGAAGGTGCGGTGGAAAGTGCAGGCGGTGGCGCTTCCGCCGCCGGGCTTGCCACTTCGTCCTCTTCCCGTGCGGCAGGTCGCGGCGGTGTCTCGAACTCCACTTCCCCCGTGGCCTCATAGGCGAACAGCGGAGCGTGCACCTTGGCGATGTCGCCCTTGGCCACGTACAGCCGGGTCACGCGACCCGCCTCGGGAGCGGTGATCTCGACCAGCGCCTTGTCGGTCATTACCTCGACCACCGGCTGGTCCTCGGCGATCTCGTCGCCCTCGTTCACCCGCCATTCGACCACTTCGCACTCCACGATACCTTCGCCGATATCGGGCAGCATGAAATCGCTCATCGTTCTCTCCTGTCCTGATATCGGGCGTCAGAACGCCACGGATGCCTTGATCGCTTCGAAGATCTTGAGGTGATCGGGCAGGTACTCCTTCTCCAGCGTCAGCGGGAAAGGCGTGTCCAGGCCCGTCACCCGTTCGATGGGCGACTCCAGGTACAGGAAGCAGCGCTCCTGGATGGTGGCGGCGATCTCGCCGGCAAAGCCACCGGTGCGCGGTGCCTCGTGGGTAATCACCAGCCGGCCGGTCTTGAGCACCGACTCCACCACGGTGTCCTCGTCCCAGGGCAGGATGCTGCGCAGGTCGATCACCTCGCAGGAGATGCCCTCCTTCTCGGCCAGCTCCACGGCGCGGTCGATCACCTCCATCTGCGCGCCCCAGCCAAGCACGGTGATGTCGCTGCCCTCCTTGGTCACTTCGGCCTCGCCGATGGGCAGTTGGTAATCCTCCTCTGGTACCTCGCCCACCGCGGCACGGTAGAGACGCTTGGGTTCGAAGAAGATCACCGGGTCCGGGTCGCGAATGGCCGAGAGCAGCAGCCCCTTGGCCTGGTAGGGATTGCGCGGCACCACGATCTTCAGACCGGGGGTGTGGGCGAAGTAGGCTTCCGGCGACTGCGAATGGTAGAGACCGCCGGAAATGCCGCCGCCGTATGGCGTGCGGATGGTCAGGCCGCCGACGTTGAACAGGTCGCCCGAGCGGAAGCGGAACTTGGCGGTCTCGTTGACGATCTGGTCGAAGGCCGGAAAGATGTAGTCGGCGAACTGGATCTCGGCCACCGGCACCGAGCCCTGGGCCGCCAGGCCGTTGGCGAAGCCGATGATGCCCTGCTCCACCAGCGGCGTGTTGAAGCAGCGGGCGCGGCCGTATTTCTCCTGCAGGTTACTGGTGGCGCGGAAGACCCCGCCGAATACGCCTACGTCCTCGCCGAAGCAGAGCACCTTCTCGTCTTCGGCCATGGCGATGTCCAGCGCGTTGTTGATCGCCTGAAGCATGTTCATTCTGGGCATCTCAGGCTCCTCCCTGCGCGTCGCCGGTTTTGTGGTCGCCACCCGGCCTGACGTCAGGATCGAGCGAGCGGGCGCCCTTGGGGTAGGCATCGGGGTGCTTGCGGATGTGGGTCTTGAGGGCGTCGAGCTGACGCTGCAGCGCCGGCGTGACGTCGGCGTAGACGTCGGTCACCAGGCTCTCCAGCGGCGGCGGCGGACGCTTCTCGGCGCGCTTCATGGTTTCGAGCACCTCGCGGCGCAGGCTCTCCTGAAGCTCCTTTTCCTCCTCCTCGCTCCACCAGCCGCAGTCGATCAACCAGCGCTGCATGCGCAGGATGGGATCCTTCTCGCGCCAGGCCTCCTCCTCCTTGCGTGAACGGTAGCCCGAAGGGTCATCGGATGAGGAGTGAGCCGCCAGGCGATAGGTCATGGCCTCGATCAGCACCGGCTGGTTCTGCTCCACGGCGATCTTGCGCGCCTCCTGGGTGGCGCGGTACACCGCCAGCACGTCGTTGCCGTCGACACGAATCACGTGCATGCGGTAGCCGAAGGCCCGCGGCGCGATACCGTCGGCGGCAAACTGCTCGCTGGCCGGCGTCGAGATGGCGTAGCCGTTGTTACGGCAGAAGAAGATCACCGGCACCTTGTGCACCGAGGCCATGTTCAGCGCGGCGTGGAAATCCCCCTCCGAGGCCGCTCCTTCGCCAAAGAAAGTGATCGTGCAGTGGCCCTCGCCGGCCAGCTTCTGACCGTAGGCGTAGCCGGTGGCCTGAGGAATCTGGGTGGCCAGCGGCGACGAGATCGTCATGTAGTGCAGCTTGCGTGAGCCGTAGTGGATCGGCATCTGCCGGCCCTTGCCGTAGTCGAGCTCGTTGCCGAACAGCTGGTTCATGAACTCGTCGTAGCTGAAACCGCGATAGACCAATGCGCCCTGCTCGCGGTACTGGGCCATGATCATGTCGGCATCGTCGAGCGCTGCGGTGGCGCCGATTACCGCCGCCTCCTCTCCGGTGCACTGCATGTAGAAGGAGAGCCGGCCCTGGCGCTGCGCCGCCATCATGCGCTCGTCGAGCACGCGGGTGACGAGCATGGCGCGATAGATCTTGAGCGCCTTCTCCCGCTCCAGCTGCGGCGCCTCGGCGCCTTCGCACAGGGAGCCGTCCTGTTGCAGCAGTCGAAAGGTGGGGATGTGGAATTCGTCGCCGGTCATGAAGCTCGGCGTGTGGACATCGTATGTTGTTGTCATCTTCCTGGTCCTTGGGTAATGGCAGGAGGAGTGCCGCCCCTCGTGAGGGCAGTGTTGACTCTAATGTAGCCGTCTGCCAGAGGGTCTCTCCAGCAGATCGCCAACGCTGGAAAAGTTGACGTTAACGTAAGATGAATCTAAACGCACCTATTTTGCTATACAAGCCCCCTCTCTACGACGAATGCACTATCGCAATAACCCGTCATAGCCGAACACTCCGTGAGTACGCCGGCGGCCAAGATATCGGCCTGAGCGCAGAGGCCCGTGCCTAACGTGTATCAGCTGCTCTCTAGGCACGCCGCTGCAAACGCTCGAACAGACTGTCCACGGCCAGCGCCAACAGACCGATCAGCACCGCCCCCTGGACGATGTAAGCGGTATTGCCGTTGACGATGCCGGAGATGATCGGGTCGCCCAGATTGCTCGCCCCCACGGTGGTGCCCAGAGCGGCGGTGGCGATATTGATGGTTACCGAGGTACGGATACCGGCGAGAATGAAGGGCGCGGCCAACGGTAGCTCCACCTGGCGCAGCACCTGCCACGGAGTCATGCCCATAGCGCGGGCCGCTTCATGCACCTGCGGGTCGACGCTGTCGATTCCGGCCAGGGTGTTGCGCACGATGGGTAGCAACCCATACAGCAGCAGCGCAACGATGATGGGTAGCGTGCCGAAACCCAGCGCAGGCACCGCGAGCGCCAGGACGGCCACGGGGGGAAAGGTCTGGCCGATGGAGGCAAGCTGTGACACCAGCGGCAGGAAGTCCCTGCCGAACTCACGGGTGACAGCCACGGCGGCGGCGACCCCAACGATCACCGCCAGCAACGAGGCGATGCCCACCACCAGCACGTGCTGTCCCAGCAGGGTGAGAAAATCGGCGCGGCGATAGATCACCTGACGCAGGTCGGGCTCGATCAGACGAAACAGCCACTCGAGCTGCCCCATGCCCAGGGTCAGCACCAGCAGCACGGTCAGCCACACGATGGGCGACAACCACCGCTGCAGAGCCGGGACCTGCGTCGCCATCGACGTAGCCGACCTCATGGCACCTTGGCTCCGAGCAGGCGGCGCAGCGACAGCTCACCGATGGGAATGTCCTCTTCATCGACCACCGTCAGCCGATCGACCCGGTGCCAGAGCATGACCGACAGCGCCTGGCTCAATGAAGCGCCGTAGGGAATCCGCTCGCTGGCCAGCAGCCGCGGCCCCAGCGGCAACATGTGTTCGCTGACCTGGATCAGCGCCGCCTCCTTCAGGCCGCGGTCCATGCCGCCCAGCAGCGACTCGACGAAGGGATTGGCCGGCTCGCGCAGCAGATCGACGGGTGAGCCCTGCTGCACTATCCGTCCCTGGTGCATCACCACCAGCCTGTCGGCCAGCGCCAGCGCCTCGTCCATGTCGTGGGTGACGAAGACCACCGTCTTGTGCAGGCGCGCCTGCAGCTCGCGCATCTCGCCCTGCAGAGTGGCCCGGGTGATGGGGTCCAGGGCGCCGAAGGGCTCGTCCATCAGCAGGATGTCCGGATCGGCGGCCAGGGCACGGGCCACGCCGACACGCTGCGCCTGGCCGCCGGAGAGCTGACGGGGGTACTTGTCGGCGAACTCCGCCACGGGCAGGCCCAGCAGCTGCATCAGCTCTTCCACCCGTTCGCGCACCTTGCTCTTGGGCCACTTCAGCAGGCGCGGCACCAGGCCGATGTTGCGCGCCACCGTCCAGTGAGGAAACAGCCCGGTACTCTGGATGACGTAGCCGATGCGACGGCGCAGAGCGACCTCGTCGAAAGCGCGGACCGGCTGGCCATCCAGATGAATCTCGCCGCCGTCGTGTTCGATCAACCGGTTGATCATGCGCAGGGTGGTCGACTTGCCGCAGCCCGAGGTACCCACCAGCGCACACAGCTCACCCCGCTCGACACGCAGCGAGATGCCGTCCACGGCGGTCTCGTCGCCGAAGCGCTTGGTCACGTCGAACAACTCGATCATGCGGCCCCTCCCGGGCGAAGACGTTCACTCAAGGCGCCGAGCAAGGCATCGGCGATCAGCGCCAGGCCAATGATGGGCAAGGCGCCGAGCAATACCATGTCCATGGCCGCCTGCCCCAACCCCTGGAAAATGAAGGTGCCGAGCCCGCCGGCACCGATCAGCGCCGCCACCGCCGTCAGGCCGATGGCCTGGACGGTAGTGATGCGTATGCCCTCCAGCACCACCGGCAGCGCCAACGGCAGGCGCACCTGCAGGAACACCTGACCCTGGGCCATGCCCATGCCGCGGGCGGACTCGATCACCGCCGGATCGACCTCTTCGAGGGCGACGAAGATGTTGCGCACCATCGGCAGCAGGCTATAGCCCAGCAGCGCCAGAAAGGCCGGCGCCCAGCCGATACCACTGACACCCAGCCCGCCCAGCCAATCGATACGCGAGCCGAGCCAGGCAAGCGGGGCCAGCAGCAGGCCGAACAGCGCCAGACTGGGGATGGTCTGGAGAAAATTGAGCACGCCGAAGCCGACACGGCGCACGCCGGTGTGACGGCGCATGGCCAGCACCAATAGAGACGCCATCACCAGGCTGGCCCCCACCGCCGCCCCGACCAGCACGAGGTGGATTCGAACGGCGCTGGCGAACTGGTCGCTGCGGGCGTGGTATTCACGCAGCAGTGCCAGCGGTTCCAGCCACAGCGAGAGCGCCAGCCACCAGCCGAGCAGCATCGGTACCAGCAGCATCCAGCCCAGCGCCCGCGACATGCCGAGCCGGGTGCGCAGCTCGATCAGCACCAGCAGCAACAGAAAGATCAACAGCCACAGCGCACTGCCGATGCCCACGCGCGCCTGGGGCATCTCCGGGTCCACCAGCACCGCCGTTGCCGCCGAGAGCCACAGCGGCAGCAGCGCCAACAGGGCCATCACCACGCCCAGAGAGAGCGTCAGCCCCTTGCGGTGCGGCCGCCAGGCCAGCACCACCACGGCGAGCATGGGCACGGCCATCAGCAACGCCGGCCAGCCCCCCATGACCTCCAGCGCGGCGTAGGGAGTGCCCGGCACGATCCGGTTGGGCGCGACGCTGACGGCATCCAGCGTCAGCCAGGCCACTGTCGCGGCCAGCATCAGGCTCGCCAGAACCCAGTTGGGAGATTGTCTGGCCTCGTCCACGCCTCAGTCCTGCAGCTCGGCCAGATACTCCTCGGCGACCTGGCGCGGGTCGAGCCCCTCCACCGCCACCTTGGCATTGAGCTCCTGCAGAGTTTCCAGATCGAGTGACTCGAACAACGGCTCGAGCAGCTCGGCGATCTGCGGATAGGCATCGAGCAGTTCCTCCCGCACCACCGGCGCCGGCTGATACACCGGCTGAACGCCGAGCGTATCCTCCAGTACCACCAGGTCGAGCGCGTTGAGCCCACCGTCGGTGCCGTAGGTCATGGCGGCATTCACCCCGCTGGTCTGCTGGGCGGCGGCACGCATGGTGGCGGCGGTGTTGCCGCCGGAGAGCACCAGCAGTTGATCGCTGCTCAGCTCGAAGCCATAAGCCTGCTGAAACGCCGGCAGCGCCTGTTCGGACTCGACGAATTCGGCGCTGGCGGCGAACTTGAACTCACCGCCGCCGTCGAGATACTCGGCCAGATCCTCGAGCGTCTCGAGGCCGTGCTCCCGGGCCAGATCGCCGCGCACGCTCATGGCCCAGGTATTGTTGGCCTGGGCCGGCGTCAGCCACACCAGACCGTTCTCGGCGTCGCGTTCGCGCACCGTCTCGAAGGCGCTCCCGGCATCGTGCCAGACATCGCTGTCGGTCATGTCGAAGAAGAAGGCCCCGTTGCCGGTGTACTCGGGGTAGAGGTCGATCTCACCGTTCAACAACGCCTGGCGGACGATGCTGGTGGCCCCGAGCTGCAGCCTGTCCTCAGTGGGGACGCCGCCCTGCTCCAGGCGCTGAATGATCAGCTGCCCCAGCACCGAGCCTTCGGTATCGATCTTGGAAGATACCGTGACTGGATCACCGGCATGTACGCCAGCGGCGAAGAGCAGGGAGCCGGCCGTCACGGCCGCCACAGACAAGTAGCGTTTCATGATCATCACCATCCTATGGGTATGTCGGTAGAGTATAAGGCGTGTACAGTTTGACTGTCAGACCCGTTCTCAACGCGGAGCTCCCTATGGATGCCGACGGTACCGCCCTACTCGCCCGTTGCCATCACCCTCTGGTACGCGATCTGGCCTGGATCGTCCTGGCGCCAGACCTGATCGCCATGCCCTGGCCCGGACGTCCAACCCGCGCCGACTTCGGCCTCGAACAGGATGAGCGTCTGTGGGCCTACCTCGACGAGCTGGAGGCCAACCCCGAGGGGCTGGAGCGCCGGGCAGGCAGTACCGTCGACGGCCGCATGGGGCACTATCACGAGCGCCTGTGGCAATTCCTGCTCGACACCGCACCGGGCACTCGCCTGCTCGCCAGCAACCTTAGGATTCACCAGGGCAAACGCACCCTGGGCGAGCTCGACCTGCTCTATCGCCGCCGCCACGACCCCACTTTCATCCACCTCGAAGTGGCCATCAAGTTCTACCTGGGCCTGCCGCAAGGGCCCGGGCCGAGCGACGATCAGGCGCGCTGGATCGGCCCCGGCGGCGCCGACAGCCTGGCCACCAAGCGGGAGCATCTGGACCGCCATCAATTGCGCCTGACCGAGCACGCCGAAGCCCGCCTGGCCATCCAGCAGCATACCCAGCCTCGCGACGTCGGCCCCGCGCAGGCAGAGACGATCAGACGCCAACTGGCGATGCCCGGAGTGCTGTTCTACCCCTGGCAGCGGTCGCTGCCGGCACCGCACGAGGCAACGGCCGAACACCTGCGCGGAGAGTGGCTCCACTGGCGCGACTGGCCGCGGCTGCGCGACGGCCTGAGGGGAGACACCCGCGCCGCCTGGCTGGTCAAGCCGCACTGGCTGGCTCTGCCGCGAGATGAAGCCTTTCTGCCGTTGCGCGACGTCGAGGCGCGCCTGGCGCAGCACTTCTCACGGCCCGCCTCGCCGATGCAGATTGCGCTGATGGAACCGGCGCCCCCGGCGCTGAAGCACCGCCGGCTCTTCGTCGTGGACGACAGCTGGCCACTGCAGATACCGCTGCCGCCCTACCCGCGCACGCCTCTCTGAAACGACAACGCCCGGCCAAGGGCCGGGCGCTAGGTACCGCAGGTGAGAGGCCCGCTACTCGTCGGGCCGCTCGAAGACCCAGCTCGTTCCCTCGCGGGAATCCTTGAGCACGATGCCGAGTGTGGCGAGCTCGTCGCGGATGCCGTCGGCGGCGGCGAAGTCCCTCGCTTTCTTCGCTTCCGCACGGGCAACGATCTTCGCCTCGATCTCGCTTTCACTCAACGGCAGCTCACCCGCGCCACCCTTGAGGAAGGCCTCGGGCTGCTGCTGCAGCAGACCAAGCACACCGCCCAGGCGTTTGAGTTCATGGGCAAGGCCGGGAGCAAGCTTCGTTGCCTCCTTCTTGGCCCGGTTCAGTTCGCGGGCCAAGTCGAAGAGCACCGATAACGCCTCGGCGGTATTGAAGTCGTCGTCCATGGCGACGATGAAGCGGTCTTCGAAGTCACCATAAACAGCTTTGGCGAGCGCACGCTCCTTCTGAATGGTTTTCTCATCTTTTCCACCCACCCCAACGCCATCCAAGGCATTGTAGAACCGCTCCAGGGACTTGCGGGCATCCGCCAGCGACTCCGGGGCGTAGTTGATCGGGCTGCGGTAGTGGCTGGCCACCAGCAGGTAGCGCACCACTTCCGGGTCGTGGACCTCGAGCACCTCGCGGATGGTGAAGAAATTGCCCAGCGACTTGGACATCTTCTCCTGATTCACCCGCACCGCCCCGGCGTGCATCCAGGTGTTCACGTAAGGCTTGCCGGTGGCGGCCTCGCTCTGGGCGATCTCGTTCTCGTGGTGCGGGAAGGTCAGGTCCGGGCCGCCGCCGTGGATGTCGAAGGTATCCCCCAGGCAGCAGGTAGACATCGCCGAGCACTCGATGTGCCAGCCGGGCCGCCCCTCGCCCCAGGGCGAAGGCCAGCTCGCCTCGCCCGGCTTGGCGGCCTTCCACAGCACGAAGTCGAGGGGGTCCTCCTTGTGCTCGTCGACATCGACCCGGGCGCCAGCGCGCATCTCATCGAGATTGCGGTTGTTGAGCTTGCCGTAGCCCTCGAACTTGCGCACCCGGTAGTAGACGTCTCCGTTGGCGGCCGGGTAGCCGTAGCCCTTGTCGATGAGGGTCTCGACCATGGCGATGATCTCGCTCACGTGGCCGGTGGCCCGTGGCTCGCGGTCCGGTCGCAGCACGCCGAGGCGCGCCTCGTCCTCGTGCATGGCGGCGATCATGCGCTCGGTGAGTGAGGCGATGGTCTCGCCGTTCTCGTCGGCCCGCTTGAGGATCTTGTCGTCGATGTCGGTGATGTTGCGCACGTAGGTGACGTCGAAGTCGCGCCAGCGCAGATAGCGTGTGACCACGTCGAACGCCACCATCACCCGGGCGTGGCCCAGGTGGCAGTAGTCGTACACGGTCATGCCGCAGACGTACATCCGCACCTTGCCCGGCTCGATCGGGGTGAATGGCTCCTTGCGGCGGGTCAGCGTGTTGTAGATCTGCATGTCAGCCCTTCTTCTGTATCTTTGCCCAACTGTCCTTCAGCCCGACGGTGCGGTTGAACACCAGCTTGCCGTCGCGACAGGCGTGACGATCGGCACAGAAGTAGCCCACCCGCTCGAACTGATAACGCGACTCGGGAGCGGCATCGGCCAGGCTCGGCTCGCCCATGGCCTGACAGACCTGCAACGACTCGGGGTTGAGATGCTCGAGGAAGTCGGCGTCCTTGTCCTTGTCGGGCTGCTCGACCAGGAACAGGTTGTCGTAGAGACGCACCTCCATCGGTACCGCATGGCTGGCGCTGACCCAGTGGATCACGCCCTTGACCTTGCGCCCTTCGGGGTTCTTGCCCAGGGTGTCGAAATCAACCGAGCAGCGCAGCTCCACGATCTCGTCGCTGGCGTCCTTCACCACCTCGTCGCAGCGGATCACGTAGGAGTTGCGCAGACGCACCTCCTGGCCCGGCGCCAGACGGAAGAACTTCTTCGGCGGCTCCTCCATGAAGTCGTCCTGGTCGATGTAGAGCTCGCGGGTGAAAGGCACACGGCGCAGCGCCATGTCCTCACGGGCCGGATGGCCCGGGACCTCGTAGACCTCCTCGTGGGACTCCGGCACGTTGGTCAACACCACCTTGAGCGGGTTCAGCACGCACATGGCGCGCGGGGCGTTGTCCTCCAGATCCGAGCGGATGGCATGGTAGAGCATGGCAATGTCGACCAGGCCGCCGTCGGCGCGGGTCACGCCGATCATCTCGCAGAACTTGCGGATCGACGCCGGGGTGTAGCCGCGCCGACGCATACCGGAGATGGTCGGCATGCGCGGGTCGTCCCAGCCGTCGACGATGCCCTCGTCCACCAGCAACTTGAGCTTGCGCTTGGAGGTGAGGGTGTAGTTCATGTTGAGCCGCGCGAACTCGATCTGGCGCGGCTTGCACGGCACCGGCAGGTTGTCGAGGAACCACTCGTAGAGCGGGCGGTGGTCTTCGAACTCGAGGGTGCAGATGGAGTGCGTCACCCCCTCGATGGCATCCGTCTGACCATGGGCGAAATCGTAGGAGGGGTAGATCTTCCAGGTATCGCCGGTCTGGTGGTGATGGGCGTGACGAATGCGGTAGAGAATCGGGTCGCGCAGGTTGATGTTGGGCGAGGCCATGTCGATCTTGGCCCGCAGCACCTTCTCGCCCTCGTTGAACTCGCCGGCCCGCATGCGCTCGAGCAGGTCGAGGTTCTCCTCGACGCTGCGCTCGCGCCAGGGGCTCGGACGGCCCGGCGCGGTCAGCGTGCCGCGGTATTCGCGGATCTCGTCGGGCGAGAGGTCGTCCACGTAGGCCTTGTCCTCGCGAATCAGATGCTGCGCCCAGGCGTAAAGCTGATCGAAGCAATCGGAGGCGTAGCGCACCGCACCCGCCCACTCGAAACCGAGCCAGCTGACGTCCTCCTTGATGGCGTCGATGTAGGCTTGCTCTTCCTTGGCCGGGTTGGTGTCGTCGAAGCGCAGATGACAGTCCCCACCGAACTGCTCGGCCAGGCCGAAGTTGAGACAGATGGACTTGGCGTGCCCCACGTGCAGGAAACCGTTGGGCTCCGGCGGGAAGCGGGTGACGACCTTGTCGGCACGACCTGCCTCGATCTCGTCGCGGATCTGGTTGCGGATGAAATTCGGCGCACTGGCGTTTTCGGTGGTCATGTTGTTGCGGCAAACCTCTGGTTGGATCGCGAGTCTGGGTGGGGCCCCGAATGTCGATGAACCCGACACGCTTCGCGCATCGATGCAAAACGGCTATTATAACGCCACGCCCATGCACGGCGCCAAGGCGCGCTCCCATCGTACAGGAAACTTCGATGATCATTCTCGAGACCAGCTTCGGCGACATCGCCATCACCCTGAATCACGAACAGGCGCCCAAGACCGCAGCCAATTTCGAGCAGTACGTGCGCGACGGCCACTACGACGGCACCTTGTTTCATCGCGTCATCCCCGGCTTCATGATTCAGGGTGGCGGCTTCGATCAGGACTTCAATCAGAAGCCGACCCGCGACCCGATCGAAAACGAAGCCGACAACGGGCTGAAGAACCTGACCGGCACCCTGGCCATGGCCCGCACCCAGGACCCCCACTCCGCCACCGCCCAGTTCTTCATCAACGTGGCCGACAACGACTTCCTCAACCACAGCGGCAAATCGCTGCAGGGCTGGGGCTACTGCGTATTCGGCGAAGTTGTGGACGGCATGGACGTGGTCGAGCGCATCACCGCCGTGAACACCACCCGCCGCGGCATGCATGCCGACGTGCCCGCCGAAGACGTGACCATCGAGCGCGCCTACGTCAAGGACGAAGCAGACGCCAGCTGAGCCGCAGCCAACCACGGGATAGCTCATGAGTTCCACCCTGCTGATCTCCGACCTGCATCTGCACCCCGTTGCGCCCGAGGTCACCGAGGGCTTCCTCGGCTGGCTCGAGCGCAGAGCCCGTGGCGTCGATGCACTCTACATCCTGGGTGACTTCTTCGAGGCCTGGATCGGCGACGATCTGCTCGATCACGCCGACCAGGATCCCAGCGGCACCGGCAAGCTGGCCCTGCGTGTGGCCGCCGCCCTGCGCCGCCTGAGCGACGAAGGCACCCAGATCTACCTGATGCACGGCAACCGCGACTTCCTGCTCGGCCACCGCTTCGCTTCCGCCTGCGGTGCCAAGCTGGTCACCGATCCGGCCGTGCTGCGCTTCGCCGACGAGCCGGTATTGCTGATGCACGGCGACAGCCTGTGCACTCGCGACGAGGCCTACATGACCTTTCGCGAACAGGCCCGCAACCAGGCCTGGCAGGAGCAGGTACTGGCCATGCCGCTGGCCGACCGCCTGCAGCTGGCCGCCGCTCTGCGTCAGCAGTCCGGCGAAGCGACCTCGAACAAGGCCGAGGACATCATGGACGTCACCCCGGAGGAAGTCGTGCGCACCATGCGCGATTACGGCGTGACGACCCTGATCCACGGCCACACCCACCGCCCCGCCGTGCACGAACTCGAGGTGGGCGACCTCCCGGCCCGCCGCATCGTGCTGGGCGACTGGCAGCCCGGCAAAGGCTGGGAAATCGAAATCGGCCCCGATGGCGACCCCACCCTGCGGGAAATCGCCCTCTGAAGCCAGCTCAAGGCAGCGCATCGACCTTTTCGCCCCTGACACGACAGGCGTGAATAGCGGCGAGAAGGTCATCTGCCGGCGGCATCACTGCCGCCTCGCCGATAAGCTCCAGGCGCGAGTCCTGACGCCAGGCACTGACAGTCAGGCTCGCCGCCCCCTCGCCCCGGTTGTAGAGCCGCCACCCCGCATCGGTATGCAGCACTCCCTTCACGCGCAGCCCGGACGGCAAGCGATCCAGCACCAGGGTCAGACGGTCGAGATCGAACACCTCGGTGGGACTCCAGCGCCACCCCTGCGTGTGGTAGCCCAAGGCCTGGCCGCGCGCCGCCACCGGCCGGCCCGGCTGAGGCGCCTGCGTAACGAACTCGTCCAGTACCAGCATCCGAGCGCCAGGATCGCGCAGCGCCGCATGTCGATTGCTCACGCCCCCAGCCGCCGGTGTGTGGCGGCCGCTTTCCATCAGCACGTTCACATCCAGCTCGCCATGGGCAGCGTGCGCCACCCACTTCTTGGGCGGCCAGAGCTGCTCCACGAAGGCCTCGGCAGCAGCAACCGCCTGCGGTCCGGCGCGGTCGGTCATGGTCAAAGCAACGGCGTCGGCCATGGCCAACTGGTCGTTGAAGGTGTCGTGCTCGCGCACGCGGGGATCCTCGAGCCGGGCCGGATCGAGCAGCGCCACGATGTCCTGTACCACCAACACCTCGGCAAAGGCATCGCTGCGCAGCGTGTCGAGCAGACCGGCGGGATGCCCGAGCCCCGAGGGCTCGATGAGCAGTCGATCGGGTCGATGACGGTGCAGCAGGTTGACCAGCGTGGCCTGCAGCACGAAAGCCAGCTGGCAGCACATGCAGCCGCCGGGAAGCCCTTTCACGATCACATCGTCCCGCGACTCGAACATCGTCTGATCGATGCCGACCTGGCCGAACTCGTTGATCAGTACCGCCCAACGCTCGTTTGCCGGCTTCTGCTCGATCAGACGCCGTATCAGCGTGCTCTTGCCGCTGCCCAGAAAGCCGGTGAAGAGATGTACGGGTATCGATCTTAGCGGCGTCGCAGCCATGAGCGCTCCTGCAAAACCAATTGTTATAGAGTAACACAAAGGCCGGCCATAGCAGCAAGCTTAACTAAAGAGAAGATAACGGTATAAACCTGAATGGAGAATAAGGGGGCGGTGCCCCCTTATCGGTACTGCATGGCAGGCTGTCGCATTTAGCGACGAGTGATCTCGGATGTCTCCCGCAGATGACTGCGCAGGCCCTGCACGGCCGCTTGAGCGCGCAGCTGCTCGGCCATTCGCGCCACGAAGGCATCGACCTGCTCGTCCGGCTCACCGGTGGCCACCTCGTCAAGCGCGATCAGGACCACCCTCTCCCCATCGCTGGTGTGGCCGAACACGGCCTCGCCCGCCTCGGGATGCGGCAACCGGAAGGCAGCCTGGAGCACGGAGCGCGGCACATTGTCCCGCTGGCGTGTGACCCCTTCGACCTGCTGCCAGTCAATATCCAGCTCCTCTCCGGCACGCAGCCGCTCTACCTGCTGACGCGCCACGTCGAGCAGCATCTCACGCTGCTTGATGCGGGTCACGGATGCCGCCACGCGCTCGCGCACCTCCTCGAGGGGCAGCACGGTGGCCTCACGATGCTCGGCGACCCGCAGCACCATGCGGCGATCGTTGTCGAGCTCGATGACTTCGCTGTTGAAGCCCTCGACCAGCACATCCTCGCTGAACGCTTCGCTCATCACGCCCGGCTCGGAGAGTATGCCCTCGCCGCCTTCACGCGACACCCAGTCGCTCTCGTGCAGTTCGAGCCCCAGCCCATCGGCCACGCTGGCCAGGTCATCGGCGGCGAAGCTCTCATCGATCAAGGACTGAACACGGCGGTTGAAGTCGCTGGTTACCTGGCCGAGGGCCATTTCACGGGCAATATCGTCGCGCATCTCCTCGAAGGACGGTTGATCCAGCCCCGTGACCTTGATCAGATGCAGGCCGCTGCTGGTCTCCACGATGCCGGAGACCTGCCCGGGAGCGAGCGAGAAGGCGGCGTCGTCGAAGTCATCGCCGAAGAAGCCGCGACTGATCACGCCGAGATCGCCACCCTGCTCGGCGGAGGCAGGATCGTCGGAGTACTCGAGCGCCAGGGCCTCGAAGTCATCGCCCTCGGCCAGCCGCTCACGAACGGCTTCCAGTCGCTCCACGGCTTCTTCACGGGTGCGTTCGCCATCGTGCGTGGCCATGATGTGGGAAACTCTCCGATCGGCGTCGCGACCGCGATTCTGCCACTCCTGACGCAGCGCCTCCTCGTCCACCTCGACCTCGCCGGCCATCTCCTGACGATCGACGATCACGTACTCCAGACGCACCTGTTCCGGCCGCTGGTAGTTCTCGCGATGCTCCTCGTAATAGGCGAGCAGCTCCTCCTCGCTGACCTCCACCGGCTCGTCGAGCGCTTCGGCACCCAGCGCATGGTAGCGAAAGCTGCGCACCTGAGCCTGCAGCGCCGCCAGAGTCTCACGCTCGCTGTCGAGCACGAAGTCGCTTACCGCCAGACCCTGCTGCAATTGCTGACGCTTGAGGTCGACGCGCAATGCGGCACGAAAGGAGGACGGCGTGAAGCCGGCACTGGCCAGTCGATTGCGGAACAGGTCGGTATCGAAGCGGCCGTTCTGGTCTTGGAACTCGGGCAAGGTCACGATGACCTGATCGAGCTGCTCATCGGAGAGATGAAGGCCACCCTCCTCAGCAAAAGCCAGCAGCAGGCGCTCGCCAATCATCTCGTCGAGCACCTGGCCACGCAGGGCGCGCTCCTGCTCAGGCGGCACCTGACCTGAGCGAATGGCACGCTGCACCTCCTGCTCCAGCTCCTGGCGGGTAATGGACTGGCCATTGACCTTGGCGACTTCATCGCCGCCACCACCGAACAGCCCCACCAGGGACTCGACACCGAACAGCGCCATGGTAACGACCACGGCACCCACGATGATCTTGGCACCCCAACTTCTGGAGCGGTCACGAATACTTTGCAGCATGCAGGCCTCGGTAACTGATTGTTGGCTGGCAGTGGGGCCATATTATACGGCGACCAGGCCTCGCGGACCATGGCTGCACCGCCCGGCTCGTCATCGATGTGGAAGCCGCTTCCGACAACGACGCCAAATAAGACGTATCCGCCAAAAAATAAGGCGCACCGCCGAAGCGGTGCGCCTGATGGTTTGCTTCCGACGCTGAATAGCCCGCTACCGGACTGGCGGAGCAAACAATCCGTTGTCTCAGTTGACGGAGTCTTTCAGTGCCTTGCCAGCCTTGAAGGACGGCACCTTGGCTGCACTGATCTCGATCGGCTGGCCGGTCTGCGGGTTGCGGCCGGTACGGGCGGCACGCTCCTTCACCGAGAAAGTACCAAACCCGACGAGTGAAACGCTATCCCCTTTCTTGAGGCTCTCGGTAACGGTATCGACCATGGCATCCAGTGCACGAGACGCAGCGGCCTTGGGAATATCGGCAGACGCGGCGATGGCTTCGATCAGCTCGGATTTGTTCACACTTCACCCCTTGACGGTTTCAGTAAATGGCTCTAATCGGCGTGCCTTTCGCCCGGCAACACGATCACAGCACGGCTGGCAGTTTATAGCAATGCTGTAAAAGAGGTGTCAAGCAACTGCGGCGCCAAACCGCGCCATTGCGAGCTTTTCTTCCCGAAATGGCACGGCAATTATCGTTAATGTGTACTGATCATCGTTGAAGAAGAAGCCGAATCATCCGTTCGGGATTCTTCCCCGTTGGTATCGGGACTTGCAACCAACGCCGACGCCAGCACCTCATCGATCCAACGGACTGGCCGGATATCCAGCGCGTCCTTGATGTTATCCGGAACCTCCTTGAGGTCACGGCGGTTCTCTTCCGGAATTAGCACGATCTTTATACCACCGCGCCGTGCCGCCAGCAATTTCTCCTTCAACCCGCCGATCGGCATCACCTCACCACGCAGATTCACCTCGCCGGTCATGGCCAGGTCGCAGCGAATGGGGCGCCCGGTATAGGCAGAGACCATGGCAGTCACCATGGCGATGCCGGCACTGGGACCGTCCTTGGGTGTAGCACCTTCCGGCACATGAATGTGCAGGTCTTCCTTCTCGAAACGCTCGGGCTCGATGCCCAGCGACTCGGCGCGAGCACGCACCACGGTATGCGCCGCGCTAACGGACTCCTTCATCACGTCGCCCAGCGAGCCGGTCTTGTTGATGCGCCCCTTGCCGGGCGTGACCACCGACTCGATGTTCAGCAGCTCCCCGCCAACCGACGTCCAGGCCAAGCCGGTCACGCGACCCACCTGATCCTCCTTGTCGGCCAGACCGTAGCTGTAACGACGCACCCCGGCATATTTCTCTATGTCGGCTGCGGCGAGTAACACCGGCGCCTGGGCCCCCTTGCCTTCGTATTCGAGCCGTTCGCGAAGCACCTTGCGGCACACCTTGGCGATCTGGCGCTCAAGCTCGCGCACGCCCGCTTCGCGAGTGTAGTAACGAATCAGCTCCAGCAGCGACTCATCGGAGAAGGCGAGTTCGTCCTCCTTGAAGCCGGTGGCCCGGAGCTGCTTCGGCACTAGGTAGCGCCGGGCAATGGCGAGCTTCTCGTCCTCGGTGTAGCCCGGCAGGCGAATCACTTCCATGCGGTCGAGCAGCGGGCCGGGAATGTTCATCGAGTTGGCGGTACAGATGAACATCACTTCCGAGAGATCGTAATCGAGCTCCAGGTAGTGATCGTTGAACTTGTCGTTCTGCTCCGGATCGAGCACTTCCAGCAGCGCCGAGGCGGGGTCGCCGCGGTGATCCATGCCGAGCTTGTCGACCTCGTCGAGCAGGAACAGGGGGTTCTTGACTCCGGCCTTGCTCATGCGCTGGATCAGCTTGCCGGGCAGCGAACCGATATAGGTGCGGCGATGGCCGCGAATCTCTGATTCGTCACGCACGCCGCCGAGCGCCAGGCGCACGTACTTGCGGTTGGTGGCTCGTGCGATCGACTGGCCGAGCGAGGTCTTGCCCACCCCGGGCGGCCCCACCAGGCACAGCACGGGCCCCTTGAGCTTCTTGACGCGCTTCTGCACGGCCAGGTACTCGAGGATGCGCTCCTTGACCTCGTCGAGGCCGTAGTGATCCTCGTCGAGTACCTTGTGGGCGTGCGGCAGGTCATGCTTTACCCGGGTGCGCTTCTTCCACGGCACGCCCACCATCCAGTCGAGATAGGAGCGTACCACCGTGGCTTCTGCGGAGCTCGGCGACATCATCTTGAGCTTGCCCAGCTCTTGCAGGGCCTTCTCCCGCGCCTCCTTGGGCATACCTGACTCTTCGATGGCAGCCTCGTACTTCTCGGCCTCGTTGGGCACGTTCTCGAGCTCGCCCATCTCCTTCTGGATGGCCTTCATCTGCTCGTTGAGATAGTACTCGCGCTGGGACTTCTCCATCTGATCCTTGACCCGCGAGCGGATGCGTTTCTCCACCTGGAGCAGGTCGATTTCCGACTCGATCAGCGCCATCAGATGCTCGATACGGTCACGCACGCGATCCATTTCCAGCAGCTGCTGCTTGTCGTGGATCTTGAGCGAGAGATGAGCGCAGATGGTATCGACCAGACGGCTCGGGTCCTCGATGCCCGAGAGCGAGTTGAGAACCTCGTTGGGCACCTTCTTGGACAGCTTGACGTACTGCTCGAACTGATTGAGCAGCACGCGCACCAGCGCCTCCTGCTCACGCTCCGTCAAGGGCTCGCTGTCGCGCAGCACCGCATCCGCCATGCTGTGTCCGCCGTCGGCATGGTGGACTTCGCGCAGGTCGGCCCGCGAGACACCCTCGATCAATACCTTGACGGTGCCATCCGGCAGCTTGAGCAGCTGCATGATCTCGGCAATGGTGCCGATGGTGAAGAGGTCGTCGGTGCCGGGGTCGTCCTGGCCGGCTTCGCGCTGGGCTACCAGCAGTACGCGCTTGTCGGCTGCCATGGCGGCATCGAGCGCCTGGATCGACTTCTCTCGGCCGACGAACAGAGGGATGACCATCTGCGGATAGACGACCACGTCGCGCAGTGGCAAAAGGGGCAGACTGAGAGTCTGAACGGCGTTCTGCTGCATCGCAGACGTTCCTCAAACAGAAATCGGTGAATACAGGGGGTGTGGGGGCAGCACACCCCCTTTGCAAGGGGGCGCGGGCGACCTGCATGAAAAAGGGGCCGCCCGAGCGACCCCTTTTCGTCACGGGCGTGACGGCAACTGCCGGACGGCCTCAGCCGTCGGTGCCGTCCACCCGCTGGTCCTGCTGAGAATAGATCAGCAGCGGCTCGCTGTCCCCGGCGATGACCGAAGCATCGATGACCACCTTGGTCACCCCCTCCATGGAGGGAATCTCGTACATGGTGTCGAGCAGAACCGACTCGAGGATGGAGCGCAAGCCACGCGCCCCGGTCTTGCGCGCCATGGCCTTGGCCGCCACCGCACGCAGCGCGTCCTCGCGGAACTCCAGCTCCACGCCCTCCATGTCGAACAGGCGGGCGTACTGCTTGACCAAGGAGTTCTTGGGCTCGGTCAGGATCTGAATCAGCGCGTCTTCGTTGAGCTCGGTGAGCGTGGCGATCACTGGCAGACGGCCGACGAACTCGGGGATCAGGCCGAACTTGACCAGATCCTCCGGTTCGACATCAGCGAGCAGATCACCCACGCCCTTGGTCTCGTCCTTGCTCTTCACTACCGCGCTAAAGCCGATGCCGCCCTTCTCGGCGCGGTCTCGAATGACCTTATCGAGGCCGGCAAAGGCGCCCCCCACGATGAACAATATGTTGCCGGTGTCCACCTGCAGGAACTCCTGCTGGGGATGCTTGCGCCCGCCCTGCGGCGGCACGGAAGCCGTAGTACCCTCGATCAGCTTCAGCAGCGCCTGCTGCACGCCCTCGCCCGACACGTCACGGGTGATCGAGGGGTTGTCCGACTTGCGCGAGATCTTGTCGATCTCGTCGATGTAGACGATGCCGCGCTGGGCCTTCTCCACATCGTAGTCGCACTTCTGCAGCAGCTTCTGGATGATGTTCTCGACATCCTCGCCGACATAGCCCGCCTCGGTGAGGGTGGTGGCATCGGCGATGGTGAAGGGCACGTTGAGCAGGCGTGCCATGGTCTCGGCCAGCAGCGTCTTGCCGCTGCCGGTAGGACCGATCAGCAGGATATTGGACTTGCCGAGCTCGACGTCGTCGCCCTTGATGCCGGCACGCAGACGCTTGTAGTGGTTGTACACGGCCACGGACAGCACCGTCTTGGCGCGGTCCTGACCGATGACGTATTCGTCCAGGGTGCGACGAATCTCGCGGGGAACGGGCAGGCGCTCCTCATCGCTCTCGGCATCGGCATCGAGAACTTCCTCGCGAATGATGTCGTTGCACAGGTCGACACACTCGTCGCAGATATAGACGGACGGGCCTGCAATCAGCTTGCGCACCTCGTTCTGATTCTTGCCACAGAACGAGCAGTAAAGCAGCTTGCCGCCTTCGTCCTTGCCTTTGCCGTCGGCCATTCGCGTACCTCTGTCACTTCGGCGACCCGATCGGCCGCCGCTAATCACGTATATGAAGCGTGTCTGAATTCACGCTATCAGGATGTGGGCCGCTTATCCAGTACGGCATCTATGAGACCGTACTCCGTTGCCTGAGTGCCGCTCATGAAGTTGTCACGATCGGTGTCGCGGGCAATCGTCTCGATATCCTGCCCGGTGTGATGCGCCAGGATACGGTTGAGCTTGTCACGGATGCCCAGGATCTCGCGGGTATGGATCTCGATATCGGCCGCCTGCCCCTGATAACCGCCCAGCGGCTGGTGGATCATCATGCGCGAGTGGGGCAGTGAATAACGCTTGCCTGAGGCGCCGCCAGCCAACAGCAGCGCCCCCATACTGGCTGCCTGACCGATGCAGACCGTGGAGACATCGGGCTTGATGAACTGCATGGTGTCGTAGATCGCCATCCCGGCCGTCACGGCGCCGCCCGGCGAGTTGATGTAGAGATGGATGTCCTTGTCCGGATTCTCGGACTCGAGGAACAGCAGCTGCGCCACGATCAGGTTGGCCATGTGGTCTTCCACCGGCCCCACCAGAAAGATCACCCGCTCCTTCAACAGCCTGGAGTAGATGTCGTAGGCCCGCTCGCCGCGTGCGCTCTGCTCAACCACCATCGGCACCAGGCCGCCGGCGTTCCGGGTCTCGAACTCGTTGCTCATCAGTGTGATGTCCTTGCATCCGATGAATGGAAGCGACTGCACCTGCCGGCCGCACTCTCGCGGCCGGCAGGTCGAGGGGCGTGACGCCGAATCAGCTCTTGGCCTCTTCCTCGCCTTCCTCATCTGCGCCCTCTTCGGCCTGCTCGCCCTGCTGAGCGGCTGCGAGAGCCTGCTGGTAGCTCATCTCAACGTCCTTGACGGTCGCTTGCTCCAGCAGCTTGTCGACGGCTTTCTCCTCAAGGATAGCCGACTTGACCTGGGTCTTGAGTTGATCGTTGCCCATGTAGTAGTCAACGACCTGCTGCGGATCCTGGTACTGCTCAGCGAGCTCCTCGACCTTGGCGCGAATTTCGTCGTCGCTGGCGTCGAGCTCGTTGGCCTTGATCACCTCGGCCAGCAGCAGGCCGATCTGAACGCGGCTCTTGGCCTGCTCGGAGAACAGCTCGTTGGGCAGCTGGGACACGTCGAAGTCTTCGCCCAGGCCGAACTGCTGGGCCGCCTGGCGCTTGAGCGCATCAGTTTCCTGCTGGACCAGGGACTGCGGCACCGGAATGTCGTTGGCCTTCTTCAGCGCCCCGAGCACCTGCTGCTTGACGCGATTGTCGACGGCCTGCTTGGCCTCGCGCGCCATGTTCTTCTTGACCTCTTCACGGAACTTCTCGACGTTGCCATCCTCGACGCCGAAGCGCTTGATGAACTCTTCGTCGACTTCCGGCAGGGCCTGGCCCTTCACCGCGTGCACCTTGACCTTGAAGGTGGCTTCCTGACCGGCCAGATGCTCGGCCTGGTAGTCCTCGGGGAAGGTGACCTTGATCTCCTTCTCTTCACCTGCCTTGGCGCCGACGAGCTGGTCCTCGAAGCCGGGGATGAAGTTGCCGGAGCCCAGCACCAGGTCGTGACCTTCAGCGCTGCCGCCTTCGAACGGCTCGTCGCCCAGGAAGCCCTTGAAGTCGATCTTGACCTGATCGCCCTGCTCGGCGGCACGCTCGACCTCTTCCCAGGATGCATTCTGCTTGCGCAGAGTCTCGACCATCTCCTCGAGATCGGCATCGCTGACTTCGACCTGCGGACGCTCGACCTCGGTACCTTCGATCGAGGCCAGCTCGATTTCGGGGTAGACCTCGAGGGAGGCCACGAACTCCAGGTCCTTGCCGGTCTCGTCGACCTTGGGCTCGATGCTCGGGAAGCCCGCCGGGTTGAGGTTCTGCTCGGTGATCGCACGCACATAGCGCTCACGCATCAGCTCGCCCACGACCTCGTCGCGCACGCCGCGACCATAACGCTGACGCACCACGGCCATGGGCACCCGGCCCTTGCGGAAGCCATTGAGACGAATGTTCTTCGCCGTGTCCTTGAGGCGGGCCTCGACGGCCTCGTCGACCTCGGCGGCCGGCACCTGGAACGTGACACGGCGCTCGATCTGGGAGGTCGTTTCGACGGAAACTTGCATGAATGGTCCTCTACCACTAGGGGCGTTCTTGGGAAGCATGAATGTAAAAGAGAGATTCTAAGAATCCCGCCCTACGCTGGCAAGCATTACACCCATTGGTTGGGGCGCGACGGGCGCTTTACAAGGGCGTTTTGCAAGGCATTTCGTCCGGCACTTCATTATGCGGGCATTGTAACCCGGCCTCGGCAAGCCATGACCACCCTGTCTTTGACAACCAGGTCTTCGACAACCAGGTCTTTGACAACCAGTGCCCGGCGAGCATCCACTCAAGAGAGCGAACATGATGACAGCGCCACCAGCGGCAATGAAAGACTCGCGGCAACGAAAAAAGATAGAGGAAAGGAAAGGTACAGAAAAGTATAACAGAGGTGCAATGGGGTGGATGATGGGGATCGAACCCACGACCACCGGAGCCACAATCCGGGGCTCTACCACTGAGCTACATCCACCATTGCAGAGATGAGGCGTCACAAGAGTCGATTGGGGTGGATGATGGGGATCGAACCCACGACCACCGGAGCCACAATCCGGGGCTCTACCACTGAGCTACATCCACCATATCGACACTACTACCTACTACATCACTCGCTACTACACCACTCGAACCGGAGACCCGCCGCGGGCAACAGCATTGGCACGCCCAGCAGGACTCGAACCTGCAACCTACGGCTTAGAAGGCCGTTGCTCTATCCGGTTGAGCTATGGGCGCATTCTACGATCCATGGCGTCTGACCGCAACCCTGATTCGCCATTTCCTCAGCGTAAACAAAAGGTTGTGGTCGGGGTGGAGGGATTCGAACCCCCGACATCCTGCTCCCAAAGCAGGCGCGCTACCAGACTGCGCTACACCCCGCCGGCCTTCGCACGGCCCTCGACAGCCAACAACCAGGCCTCGTCGAGCGCTGCGTATTCTACGCGAGAATCCTTCGCGGTCAATAGCTATCTGAAGCAGCGAGGCTTTTGCGCTTTGCCTGGACGGCGCGGCATGCGAAAATCGGCCCCCTTCGAGAACTTACGGTCGGCATTGGCAGCGCCGCTCACTCATTCACCACAGGGGAGAAACGATGACCGCCCAACTCATCGACGGCAAGGCCATAGCCGCTCAGGTCCGCGAGCAAGTTGCACGCCAGGTCGAAACGCGCCGCACCGAGGGCAAGCGCATACCGGGCCTCGCCGTGGTTCTGGTGGGCGAAGACCCGGCTTCCCACGTCTACGTCAGCAACAAGCACCGCGCCTGCGAGCAGGCCGGCATTCTCTCCTTTCGGCACACTCTGCCCAGCGATACCAGCCAGCAGAGGCTCGAGCGGCTGATCGACGAGCTCAACGCCGACCCGCGCATCGACGGCATCCTGCTGCAGCTGCCTCTGCCGGCCCACCTCGACGCGCGCCCGATCCTCGAGCGTATCCTGCCGCACAAGGACGTCGATGGGTTCCACCCCTACAACCTGGGACGTCTGGCGCAGCGTTTGCCGGTACTCCGCCCCTGCACCCCCAAGGGCATCATGACCTTGCTGCAGGCCAGCGGCCTCAAGGTGCGCGGCATGGACGCCACCGTGGTCGGTGCCTCCAACATCGTCGGCCGCCCCATGGCACTGGAACTCATGCTGGCCGGCTGCACCACTACCGTGTGCCACCGCTTCACCCGCAACCTCGAAGAGCATGTGCGTCGCGCTGAGCTGCTGGTGGTGGCGGTCGGCAAGCCGGGCCTGGTCAAGGGAGAGTGGGTACGCGACGGCGCCATCGTCATCGATGTGGGCATCAACCGCGAGGAGGACGGCAGACTGGTCGGCGACGTGGAATTCACCTCGGCCGCCGAGCGCGCTGCCTGGATCACGCCGGTACCGGGTGGCGTGGGCCCGATGACCGTCGCTTCGCTGCTGGAGAACACCCTCTACGCCGCGGAGCGCCACGATGCCATGGAACAGGAATCCGCCACGCTCTGATAGAACTTGGCAGCCTGAACCTGACAACCTAGCGTCGCTCCGCTAGAATACGCCCCTCCTCAGAACATACCTACTCACGACACGGCGGCCCGGCCGCCTTAGCGGAGCAAGCGACTCGAGATGAAACGCATCGGTATCATCGGCGCCATGGCCCAGGAGGTCGACTACCTGGCTTCGCAACTGGAAGGCCGCCGTACCCGCACCCATGTGGGCTGCACCTTCCATCACGGCAAGCTGCACGGTGTCGATGTGGTCATCCTGCAGTCGGGCATCGGCAAGGTCAATGCCGCCATCGGTACTACCCTGCTGCTCGACGTCTACCAGCCCGAAGCGATCATCAACACCGGTTCGGCCGGCGGCTTCGGTGAAGGGCTGGAGATCGGCGACATCGTGGTATCCAGCGAGGTGCGACATCACGATGTGGATGCCGTGGCGTTCGGCTACGAGCATGGCCAGGTGCCGCAGATGCCCGCCGCCTACCTGCCCGATGCCCGTCTGGTCACGCTCGCCCGGGAGTGCATCGAGGAGCTGGGCGAGGTCAAGGTGGTGGAAGGCCTGATCGCTACCGGCGACGTCTTCATGGCCTGCCCGGAGCTGGTCACCAAGACCCGCACACGCTTCCCCACCATGCTGGCGGCCGAGATGGAAGCCGCCGCCATCGCTCAGACCTGCCACCTCTACGGTTGTCCGTTCGTGGTCATCCGCGCGCTGTCCGACATCCCCGGCGGCGGCGACAATCACCTCTCGTTCGAGCAGTTCCTGGAGCAAGCCGCCGCGCACTCGGCACGCATGGTGGAGCGCATGGTCCTGCGTCTGGGCAAGACCGAGCCGCAACCCGACATCGAACTCGCCGCCAGCTAGGCATCAGGCTTCGCCTGAAAAAACAGGGGAGCGGCAATGGCCGAGACCATGACCGCTCCCCAGCGCCCCCAGCAAAGCCGTCCTGCCTCAGTGGCTACACACCTTGCCCCGGCCCATCAGACGCTTGATCGCGATACGCAGCGAATCGCTGAGCGCATGAAAGACGATTTTCAAGCACATGCTGCGGTTTCTGAATCCTAGCATCAGCGCCAGCAGAAGCGAGAGATCATAGGGTGCCCGCACCTTGCGGCATACGCCCATGTACTGACCGGTATACTGCAGAGCACGCTTGCGGATATGACGCCGGCAACTGCGATAGGCGGGGTCGCGATAAAGCTCCAACAGCGACCCGAGCAGGCCATGCAGGCCCTTCACGTGCTTCATGCACTTGGCCATCGTCATGGTGGAGTTATGACGGATTCTGCGCCGGAACAATACACGATCGGTCACCACATGACGTCTGGCTGAAAAGATCAGGGGATAGAAGACCTGTTCATCCTCGTGATAGTAAGCCTTGAAGCCCAATCGATCCCCCCACAGCATGCGCTTGCTCAGATAGAGACAAGGGCTGCAGGAGCCGCCGCCATGCCGTTCGAACGCCGCCAGAAGGTCAGCCGCACTGGTGTACTCGCCTTCGAACCCGCGGCGGTAGGAGCGCACCAAACCCAGCCCTTTCGCCCCTTCGTCGAAGAACGCAGCTCCCGAAAAGAAGATGATGTCCGGGTAGTGGGTGGATGTGATGAGGGCATGCATCTGCTCGATGAAATCGGATTCCAGCAGGTCATCGGCATCGAAGAAGTAGACGTAATCGCCCGACGCACTGGCAATCCCAAGGTTTCGGGCCCTACCCTGCCCCTGGTTGACCGTCGCTATCAGCTCGACGCGATAGGGATGAGGAAATGCACGTAGACGCTCCCAGGTGTCATCCTCGCTGCCATCGTCAACGATGATGACCTCGTGGGGCGGTAACGTCTGGCTGGCCAGGCTCTCAAGCGCGGCCTCTATATAGGAGGCCACGTTGTAGGCCGGGACGATGATGCTGATGGTCGGCTCGCGCATGTCCATGACCGTCACTTGAATTCGTCGAAGGGAAAACTGGCGACCAACCGCTCCGGTTCATTCAGATACTTCGCCACCCCACCCCGTGCAGGCAACGCCGCCATGCAATCGTCGGCCTCAGCCCGCCCCCTTAGCGTCAAGACGACGGTATCGGGAGCGTCCGTCGTACTGTAATAGTCGCGAAACTTGAACTCGCCACCGATCAGAGCATCGGAGAACCGCACCCAACGATTGGGAATTCGGTAGCAATCGGCAAGAATCAACCCATGCAGCGAGGAAGAAACGATCGCATCGCATTCGGCGAGGGCATCAATGAACGGCTCAGGCTGCTGCCCCACGTCGATCAACTTGACGTCGGGCAGACCCGCCATATAGCGGACCACGGGGTTATCCAGATCGATATAGTGAGGCACCAGCCCGACACGGTAGTGCCGATCGCAACGCACAGGCTGGTAGAACAGAGGCATGAGGAGAGCAGGATCGCCCAGTATCGCTCTTGAGACATCCGCGCCATTGGCAGCCAACAGCTGTTGGGTAAGCCGACCCCTGAGCGCCAGGAAGCGGGCATGCTCGAGAGCCTCTCGTCCTGGTAGCCACCGCGGGTCGATGACACCGCTACCCCACACCAGACTCCGACTTTTCGCCTGGTGAAGGATGCTTCCCACACCCAACAGATGCGCGCCCACGTTCGAGTGAACGCGGTAGGCATCCTTACCGGTGAGCCGCCGTACCAGGTAAGGCGTGATCGCATCTCCGACGTTCAGCCGTTTGTCGAAATATACGACCGGAATCCTCTCCCTGGCGAAGGTCAGCAGCAACGCAAACTCGAGCAGGCTGCGAAGCCCCTTGCGAACCTGCTTATGAGTCGACCTTGTCATCCTGGATCGTTCTCGACGCATACCTACGGGCACCCTGCGGCCAAGCCTCAGGCACTCAGATGGAACGTAAGTAGCGATGAGAGAGTACTCCCTGTACTCAACTCACACGATAGACTAGCCGTCACGGCTTCGCCGCAGGAATGTCATCGAACATGATACCCATCACCAAATGCAGAACGGCCGCCCGAAGGCGGCCGTCTCGCTTCCGCTCGAGCGGTCAGTCGCGCAGCTTCCACATCAGCGTTTCCCCCGCCTTGAGCGGCACGATGCGCTGACCGTTGGCATAGGGCAGCGAGTCGGGCAGCGTCCACTCCTCCCGTACCAGGGTAATAGTGTCGGCGTTGCGCGGCAGGCCGTAGAAGTCCGGCCCGAAGTGGCTGGCGAAGCCCTCCAGCCGGTCCAGAGCACCGGCCTGCTCGAAGGCAGCTGCGTAGAGCTCGATGGCCGCCGGTGCGGTATAGGCGCCGGCACATCCGCAGGCCGACTCCTTGTCGCCCTGAGCGTGGGGCGCGCTGTCGGTGCCGAGGAAGAACTTGCCGCTGCCCGAGGTGGCGGCCGCCAGCAACGCCTCGCGATGGCGCTCGCGCTTGAGGATCGGCAAGCAGTAGTAGTGCGGGCGAATGCCGCCCACGAGCATGTGGTTGCGGTTGAACAGCAGGTGGTGAGCGGTGATGGTCGCACCCACGTTGGCCGGAGCCTGAGCGACGAACTCGGCGGCATCGGCGGTGGTGATGTGCTCGAATACCACATTGAGATCCGGATGACGCTCGAGCAGCGGCTTCATCACCCGCTCGATGAACACCGCTTCGCGGTCGAAGATGTCGATCTCGGCATCGGTGACTTCGCCATGCACCAGCAGCGGCAAGCCGAGGCGTGCCATGGCGCCGATGGCGGCATCGCAGTGCGCCAGATCGGTGACGCCCGAGTCGGAGTTGGTCGTCGCTCCGGCGGGATAGAGCTTCACTGCATGCACCAGACCGCTTGCCACGGCCCGCTCGATCTCTTCCGCCGGGGTATTGTCGGTGAGGTAGAGCGTCATTAGCGGCTCGAAGGTGGAACCCGTGGGGCGAGCCGCCAGAATTCTCTCGCGATAGCCTTGCGCCTGCTCGGTGGTGGTGACCGGCGGCTTGAGATTGGGCATGATGATCGCCCGCCCCATCTGACGCGCAGTGGCGGGCACCACGGCTGCTAGCGCCTCGCCGTCGCGCAGGTGGAGATGCCAGTCATCGGGTCGGGTCAGGGTAATAGCGGTCACGGGGCGTCCTGTCGTTCAACATGAGTGTCGATGCCAGAGTATACCGGAAGGCCCGACCAAAATGGCGTACCGCTCGCGTACCACCCGCCCGCTGGAGCTATCGAGAAAATCGCTTTCGCGGCAGCAACAGACGCCGTTTTGCCGTATCATCGACGCCGTTTTTCGCCGTGAGAGTCGCCGCCAATGCCTCGGGTTCGCCACTACGCCGATATCGTCGCCATTCTGGCCGGTCTGATGTGGATCGTGTTCTTCTGGTCGATCAGTATCTCGGCGCAGATTGGGAGTGTCGAACCGACGCTTGCCGCCCTGCTCGCCCTCGGCGCCATGATTCTGGTCAGCTCCGTGCATCGACCGTTTCGGATCCACCTGAGCCGCTACCACGTGCGCAAGCGCCGCACCGAGATGTGGATGCACATCCTGGCCTTGCCCATGGCCCTGGCATTGCTTTTCGGCGTTTTCATCGAGAACATGCTCGCGCCCATGAGCGGCGAACAGAAGATGCTGCTGTTCAACGTACTCGCCACCGCCGGCTGGGTGGTCTACGTCATGACCCTGGTGATCAAGTTCGTGCACCATCTGTTCCGCCGTCGCCGCAATCGGGCCAAGCCGTAGGCGCCTGGCCCAGGACACTCAAAAGCGCTCGGCGCGAAACGGCGCCATATCCACCGCCGTCGGCTCACCTTCCATCATTTCGCTCAGTACACGCCCCGTGGCCGGTCCCATGGTGAAGCCCTGGTGCCCGTGGCCGAAGGCGAACCACAGCCCCGCATGGCGCGGTGCCGGCCCGATCACCGGCTTCATGTCCGGCAGACAAGGGCGCGCACCCTTCCACGGCTGTGCCTCCAGCCGCTCACCCAAGCCGGGGAAGAGCTCCCGCGCCTTACACTCGGCCGCGGCCAGCTGATCGTGGGAAGATGGCGCATCCAGCGGCGCCAGCTCGGCCCCGGTGGTCAGCCTGATACCGGCCCGCATGGGCGCCAGGATGTAGCCGATGTCGGCATCGGCCAGCCAATGATCGATGCGCTGCCCTTCCGCCGTACCGTAGTGCATGTGGTAGCCGCGCTTGACGAAGGTCGGCAGGTGGTAGCCGAGATCTCTCAGCCAGGAGCCTGCCCAGGGGCCCAGGGCTACCACGACATCACGGGCATCGATACCGCCCTGGTCGGTATCGAGGCGCCAGCCGGACTCCGCCTGACGCACACCCCTCACTTCCGCCTGCAGAAACTCTCCTCCCGACTGCTCGAAGCTGCGGGCATAGGCGGCCACCAGCTCACCCGGATCGGCCACGCTCCAGGAGTTGGTCCAGTGAATCGCCCCGGCCAGCCCGCCGCCGAGGCCCGGCTCCTTCAGCGCCAGACCCTGGCCATCGAGCAAATCGTGAGTCACACCGAAACGCCGGGCAGAGTCCTCGGCCTCGAGCGCCCGACGCTCGAGCTCCGTCTGGCTGCGGTGCACCTCGAGCCAGCCCTCCTTGCCGATCAGCTCCCTCGCGCCGGCGGCTTCGATCATCGGCGCATGCTCCTGGGTCGACAGCGCGATCAACGACGCGTACTCGGGGATGATGCGTGCATAGTGACGAGGCGACGAGTAGCGCCAGTAGTCGAACAGCGGCCCGGCGAACTGCAGCACCCCGCTCCAGCGATAGCGAATGTCGACCCGCCGGTTGGGCAGCGAGCTCAGCAGCTTGCTCAGCTCGCGGGGAAAGGTGTAGGGGCGAACCGCCTCGCGCTGGATCAGGCCGCCGTTGCCATAGGAGGTCTCGCGACCGGGCGGGAGACGATCCACCAGCAGCACCGAACGCCCACGACGGGCCAGGTGCCAGGCAATGGAAACACCGACCATGCCGGCTCCCAGGACGACGGTTTCACGAGACATGCCTCTCCTCCACGATGCGCTGACGCGACCGGCCCCCTGCCGGAACGAGCGCACCAGTCTACCAGTACGTCTCGGAGCATGGCGGGCCAACCTCTCGCTTGTCGGCCTGGATCAAGAAAGTCGCTATTGCGCCTTGCCTTGAACCTGCAATTTGGTGCGGATGAAGTCGGAATGGCTGACGTGAAGCAGATCGGCCAGACGCCGGATACGGTGCTCCTCGAGAGCGTTGTGATTGGCGTCGGCATTGGCCAGCACCCACATCATGCGCACCAGCTCGCGACGCTGGTCGTAGTCGTAGTGCTGCTTGATCAGGCTGACGAACTGATAGTGGTCCACGGAGTTCTCCACTTCGTCGCGAGCCATCTCCATCAGTTCCTCGACCGCCGCACCGGAAAGCTGAAAATGCGATATGAGCAGCTCACGCAGCGCCGCGAGCTGGGTCTCGTCGGTGTGATAATCGGCGCGCATCACCTCGCACAGCAGCGCGGCGGTGGCACGCTCCAGGGTCGGAGCGGGGTCGTCCGAGCGCTCGGGCTCGGCCAGGGTTTGCTGGAAGAAGCGCTGAATGGTGTCGAGCATGGCGGATCCCCTGCGATGGTATCGCTTCAGACCGGCGGCAGCCTCGGGCGTTCCGTTCGAGGCTGCCGCCGCCTTCAATAGCCCATCGTGCGCGGCAGCCAGGTCGTCAGCGTCGGCAGCGCGATCAGGATGAGAATCGTCAGCAGGATCGGGATCAGGAACGGCAGGATCGAGATGACGATCTGCGCATAGCGCAGCCGGGTGATACCCACCATCAGAAACAGCACCGTGCCGAATGGCGGAGTGATGACCCCCACCGACAGGGTGATGACCATGACGATGCCGAAGTGAATCGGATCGAGCCCAGCGGCCAGGGCAGCCGGCACCACGATCGGTGTGAAGATCAGGATGCTCTCGATCACCGACATGAAGCAGCCGATCAACAGGAAGAACAGCGCGAAGGCCAGCAGCAGCAGGATCGTCGGCATGTCGATGGCGGCGACCTGACCGGCCAGCGCCTGAGGAATGCCGATGCGCACCAGGATCCAGCCGTAGAAGCTCGATACGGCGATGATCAGCAGGATCGCGGCGCTGAACATCAGCGTGCGGCGGAAAGCCTGGAACAGATCGCGCAAGGAGAGATCGCGATAGACCAGCCCGCCGAGAATGAGCGCATAGACCGAGGCCACCGCCCCCGCCTCGGTAGGCGTGAACAGCCCGGTCCAGATCCCGCCCACGATGATGGCCGGCATGAACAGCGGCAGCACGGCGCGTCTGCCGGTGCGCAGCACCTCCTTACCATCGAACGGCACCGGCGGCGGCATGGTCACGCGCTTACCCGCCCCCAGCACCACGGTCATGCCCATGAACAGCAGAGCCATGAGAATACCGGGCACCAGCCCAGCCATGAACAGCGCGCCGATACTGACGTTGGCCAGCCAGCCGTAGACTACCAGCGCGATACTCGGCGGCAGAATGGGCCCGATGACACTCGAAGCCGCAGTGATACCGGCCGAGTAGCCGAGGTCGTAGCCGCGCTCCTTCATGGCCTTGATCTCGATGCTGCCGAGGCCGGCGGCGTCGGCTACCGCGGTGCCGGACATGGTGGCGAAGATCGAGCTGGCCACCACGTTGGCATGACCCAGGCCGCCCTTGGTGAAGCCCACCAGCGCCGTGGCGAAATCGAAGATCCGCGTGGTGGTCGAGCCCGTGTTCATGATGTTGGCAGCCAGAATGAACAGCGGAATGGCCAGCAGGGTGAAATTGTTGAGCGTCTGCACCATGCGCAGCGACATCAGCTCCACCGGCAGGCCGCCGGTGCCGGTCACCGCTAGGGCGATGAAGGAGGTGATGCCGATGGCCACCACCACCGGCAAGCCGATGGCCATGAGCAGCAGCAGACCGCCGACGAAAACCATCAGTTCCTGCATCAGTTCGTCTCCCGCTCGGCCTGCAGCTCGGTCTGCCAGGCCACCGGCCCCCGCAGCGTCTGCCACAGCGCCAGCACGGCCATGCCGGCAAAGGCGATGAATATGCCGTAATAGAGGTAGCTGAAGCTGATCCCCAGCGACACGGTGCGATTGTTGGCACTGGCTACCGACATCGTCAGCGCCCCGTAAGCCGCCAGTACGAAGAATCCACACGACAGCAGCGCCACCAGGCGGTACTGCAGCGCACGCGCCACATCACCGAGACGATGGCTGAACAGATCCACCACCAGATGCTCGAAGCGCACCCAGGCAGACAGCGAGCCGAAGGCCACCGCATAGATGGCCAGTATCGAGGCGACCTCTTCGGTCCAGGGCATGCCCAGGCCGATGAAGTCCCGGGCGATGACAGCCGACACGATCAGCAGCAGCACACCGGCCAGCATCAGTACGCCGAGAAAATCACAGATCAGCGTGACGCCTTTGAGCAGATAGAAGGCAACCCGATCCAGGGCGCCCCGTGGCGGCGTTGATGAAAACGTCAAGACAGCGATCCTCCAGACGGAAAACATCAGCGGCGCCCCGAAGGCCGCCGCTGAGGGTCACTTGGCGTGCATGGCAATCAGTCGTTGCCGTTCCCGCCCGTGGCATCCTCCAGCACGCCGTCGGCCATGTCGGCCATGACGCGCTCGATGGAGGGCATGGCAGCCTCGCGAAAGGCTTCGATATCCGGCTCGACGATGGTCATGCCGGCCTTCTCGAGTTCTTCGAGGTAGTACTCGTCCAGCTCCCGCTCCACCTCGGTGCCGTGCTGCCGCGCGACATGGATGGCCTCGGTGATGAGCGCCTGATCCTCTTCATCGAGGCCGTTCCACCAGCGCGAACTGGCCACCCAGTTCCATGGGAACTGCACGTGGCTGGTGAGGATGATGTGATCCTGCACTTCCCACAGGCGGCGGGTATAGGGGGAGGACAGCGAGTTCTCGTGACCGTCCACCTGGCGGGTCTGCATGGCCAGATAGATCTCGGGTGCCGGCACGTTGACCACCTGGGCACCAATCCCCTCCCAGACCTGCAGCCAGACCGGCAGCGACGGCAGACGCAGACGGAACCCTTGCAGGTCTTCGGGGGTATGGATCGCCTTGTTGGCGGTCATGTGACGCGGGCCGCGATGCTGGGTACCGAAGTACTTGAGACCGCCCTTCTCTTCGGCGATCTCCACCAGGCGCTGGCCGGAGGGGCTCTCCATGTAGGCGTCGACCTCCTCCCAGGTGGAGAAGAGGAACGGCACGGTGATGGCGTCGTACTCCGGCGCATACTGCTGGCGCCAGTTGCCGCCGGTGATGGAGATTTGGGTCTGCCCCAGGTTGAGCAGCTCGAGGACCCCATCCTCACTGCCCAGCGAGCCGGCGAGGAAAGGCCGAACGTTGAAACGGCCCGGCGCCTGCTCTTCGAGATATTCGGCGAAACGCTCCACGGCGGCGCTTTCGGAGCCGCCCTCGCTCATGGTGTTGTTGACCTGGATTTCGATGGTGCTGGCAAGTGCGAGCGGGGCGCTCAGCATGCCGAGCGTGGCCAGCGTGGCAAGCAAGGACTTGCGCATGAGGTGCTCTCCTGATCGTTATCGTTATGTTGGTTATCGTGATGACGATGTCCTGATCTTGAAACATGCTCAGGCTGCGCTCAAATCGGCTTTGATGAAGGGAGGCTTCGTGCATCGCGATGCCTCTGGAACGCCCGCCCAGCGGCATTTTCCAGCTGCCCCGCGGATAAACTGCGACCAATGGCTAATATCATGCAGCGCCAGGCAGCATCTCAATGGAAGTATCGTTCCTGGAGCATTCACCATGCACGAAACCACGCCCATCGCTTTCATCACCGGCGCCACCTCGGGCATCGGCCGGGCCTGCGCCGAGGCCTTCGCCAATGCCGGCTGGGGGCTCGTCCTCACCGGTCGCCGGCAGGAGCGCCTGGACGCCCTGCAGCAGCGTCTCGCCCAGGTACCGGTTCACACAGCCGTGCTGGACGTCACCGACCGCGATGCCGTTCAGCAGGTCGTCGACTCGCTTCCACCGCCCTTCGAACGTCCCAGAGTGCTGCTCAACAACGCCGGCCTGGCACTGGGCAAGGGGCCGTCCCAGGAAGCCGATCTCAACGACTGGCACGCCATGATCGAGACCAACATCAAGGGCTTGGTCACGGTCACACGGCTGTTGCTGCCACGACTGGTGGCTCACGGTGCAGGAGCGAGCGTCATCAACATCGGCTCCATTGCCGCTCACACCCCTTACCCCGGCGGCCATGTCTACGGTGCATCCAAGGCCTTCGTCGAGCAGTTCAGCTACAACCTGCGCTGCGACGTCAGTGCCGCCGGCGTGCGCGTCACCGATCTGGCACCGGGCATGACCATGAGCGAATTCACCGAAGTGCGCATGAAAGGCGATCGCGATGCCGCCGACCGCTATTACGCCGGCACCCACGCCCTGCAACCCGCCGACGTGGCCGCTCAGGCGCTGCACATCGCGGAACTGCCACCCCACGTGAACATCACCCGGCTGGAAGTCACGCCGCTGTGTCAGCAGTGGTCGCCGTTCACCATACTGCGCGAGTGACTCAGGCAGACTCGCCGATGCCCTTCACCACGTAATCCCGCGCCACGCCAATGTGGTAGTCGATAGCCTCGTGGCAACGCCGCGGATCGCCGCTGGCCAGCGCATCCAGCAATTCCCAGTGGCAGGTGGCGATGGTGTCGGGTTCGGCATGGGTCTTGCCGATCAGGGCAATGCAGAGACGCAGCTCGTGAGTGATGTCGTCGAAAGCCTTGAGCAGCCGTCGATTGCCCGAGAAGTCGATCAGCATGCGATGGAAGACAAGGTCCTCCTCGATCTTGCGGCTATCGCTGTCCTGCAACGCCACCTCGCACATCAGCTCGACCTGACGGCGCAGCGCCTGTTCCTTCTGTGCATCGTAGCTTTCGACCAGGCGCGCCATCGCATGCCGCTCGAGGCAGAGGCGAAGATCGAAGACATCGATCAGCTCACTGGCATCCAGCGCCCGCACGAAGAACCCACGGCGAGGCTGGGAGACCAGCAGCCCGCGGCTCTCCAGCAGCCGCGCCGCTTCACGCACGGGGGCTCGGCTCACCCCGAGGTCGCGAGCCAACTGAACTTCCGAAAGCCGCTCACCGGGCGCATAACGCTGACTGATGATGGCCTGGGTCAGGTAGTCGGCGACCTGCTCCACCAGATTGCGCTGCTGGATGATCGCACCGCTACCGAAAGCACTCGAAGGGGTCATGCACCTGGCTCTTGTCGCTTTTGTAGCTACAGTAAGACGATTGACCCGACCTGTCGACCGTCGATTGACGACTGTCGACAGTTTCAAATGTCACTGCTATGGTCAAAAGGGCTGATAGTCACTACCTATCATCAGAGGGAAGAAGCACAACAAACACCCGAGACAACAAGAAGGAATTCGATGATGAGACTGACCCCTCTGGCCGCGGCCGTTGCCGCCCTGGCCTTCACTTCTGCCTTTGCCGATGAACCCCGCTCCGGGGGCACCATCAACACCATCATCCAGCCCGAGCCACCCGGCTTGGTGCTCGGCATGATCCAGAACGACCCCACCCGCAAGGTCGCCGGCAACATCTATGAAGGGTTGCTGCGCTACACCACCGACCTGGAACCGCAACCTCAGCTGGCCGAATCCTGGGAAGTGAGCGACGACGGTCTGGTCTACACCTTCCACCTGCGCGAGGGCGTGCTGTGGCATGACGGCGAGCCCTTCACCGCCGCCGACGTGGTGTTCTCCGCCGATGAATTCCACCGCGAGCTGAACCCCAGCGCCCGCGCCGTGCTGCAGCACGTGGAAAGCATCGAGGCGGAGGACGATCACACCGTGGTCTTCACTCTCTCCGAGCCCTTCGGCCCCTTCCTGCTCTCCTTCGAGGCCGGCACCTTCACCATGGTGCCCAAGCATCTCTACGAGGGCACTGACTTCCGCGACAATGAGCACAATAGCCATCCCATCGGCACCGGCCCGTTCAAGTTCGAGAACTGGGACCGCGGCACCGTCATCGAGCTGGTACGCTTCGACGACTACTACGAGGAAGACCTGCCCTACCTGGACGGCATCAACTGGCATGTCATCCCGGATGGCGCCTCCCGCGCCGTGGCCTACGAGAACGGCACCGTCGACGTGCTGCCCAACGGCACCGTGGAGAACTTCGACATTCCGCGCCTGACCGCCATGGACAACACCTGCGTGACGGAGGAGGGCCACGAGTACTTCAGCCCCTTCGCCATGCTGTGGATGAACAACCGCGAAGGGCCGACGGCAGACAAGCGTTTCCGCCAGGCGGTGATGTATGCCATGGACCGTGAGTTCGCCCGCGACGTGCTGTGGAACGGCCTCGGCGAGGTGCCGCTCTCCTCCTTCGGCTCCAATGCGCGCTTCCGCCACGACGGCCTCGATCCCTACGACCACGATCCGGATCGCGCCCGCGAGCTGCTCGAGGAGATGGGCTACGACAACGAGGAGGTACGCCTGTTGCCGCTGCCCTACGGCGAGACCTGGACCCGCTGGGCCGAGGCCGTGCAGCAGAACTTGCGCGAAGTGGGCATCAACGTGCGCACCCAGTCCACCGACGTGGGTGGCTGGAACCAGCGCCTCTCCGAGTGGGACTACGACCTCGCCTTCACCTTCCTCTTCCAGTACGGCGATCCGGCCCTGGGCATCACCCGCTCCTACCTCTCCGACAACATCGAGCGCGGTTCCCCGTGGAACAACGTCGGCGGCTACGAGAACGAGCGGGTCGACGAGCTGTTCGACGAGGCGGCCACGGCCTTCCCCGACGAGGAGCGCGAAGCCCTCTATCGCGAAGCCCAGGAGATCATCCACGAGGACGTACCGGTAGGCTGGCTGCTGGAGCTCGGCTTCCCGACCATCTACCGCTGCGACGTCCAGAACCTGGTCACCTCCGGTGTGGGGGTCAACGACGGCTTCAGGGACGCCTGGCTCGACCGCTGAGTCGACGTTCGCCCTGACGGGGCGGCGGTATAGCCGCCCCTTACCACCGTCACGCAAGAGGCCGGTTGTATGCTCTACGCTCGACTGATCGTGATGCGGCTGCTCAAGGCCGTCGTCGTCCTGTTCCTGATCGTGATCTTCAATTTCTTCCTGATTCAGATGGCACCGGGCGACCCCGCCGCCATCCTGGCCGGCGAGGCTGGCGCCACCGACGAGGAGTTCCTGCGTCAGCTGCGTGAACGCTTCGGCCTCGATCAGCCGATCTACGTCCAGCTGTGGCGCTACGTCTCGGGTATCGCCATGCTCGATTTCGGCTGGTCGTATCGCCAGGGCATGCCGGTGCTCGACCTGATTCTCGCCCGCCTGCCGGCCACCCTGCTGCTCACCGGCACCGCCTTCGTACTGTCGCTGGCGCTGGGCATCGTGGCCGGCTCCATGGCCGCGGCCCGGGTCAAGAAGCCTTCCGGCTCCATCATCATGGCCCTGGCCCTGCTGTTCTACGCCACGCCGCTGTTCTGGGTGGCACTGATGGCAGTGGTGCTGTTCTCGGTCTTCCTCGGCTGGCTGCCGGCCTACGGCATGTACACGGTGGGCGCTGGACACACCGGCTTTGCCCTGGTGCTTGACGTGGCCAAGCATCTGATCCTGCCCGCCACCACCCTGGCGCTGTTCTTCATGGCCATCTACACCCGCATGACCCGCGCCTCGATGCTCGAGGCAAGCCAGCAGGACTACGTCAAGACTGCCCGCGCCAAGGGGCTCGCCCCGGGCGTGATCCAGCGACGCCACATCCTGCGCAACGCCCTGCTGCCGATCATCACCCTGGCCGGCCTGCAGGCGGGCCAGATGGTGGGCGGCGCCATCCTGACCGAGACGGTGTTCGCCTGGCCCGGCATCGGCCGGCTGATGTTCGAGGCGCTGCAGCAGCGCGACTACAACCTGCTGCTGGGCATCTTCTTCTTCTCCGCCGCACTGGTCATCGTCTTCAACATCATCACCGATCTGGTCTATCGCCTGGCGGATCCGCGCATCAAGGAGGCCTCATGAGCTTCTTCGCCCGCTTTGCCCAGAACCGCGGCGCTCTGGTCGGCCTGTTCATCCTGCTGGCCATCATTGCGATGGCGATGCTGGCCCCCTTCCTCTATCCCGAGTCGCCCTGGCGTATGGTGCAGCGACCCTTCCTCGCCCCCATGGAGGTGGATGGCTTCTGGCTCGGCACCGACACCATGGGCCGCGACGTGGCCGCCGGACTGATGCACGGCGCCTGGGTCTCGCTGCTGATCGGCCTGGTCTCGACCTCGGTAGCGCTGCTCATCGGCGTGCCACTGGGCGCCATCGCCGGTTATTACGGCGGCTTGATCGACGACGCCCTGATGCGCTTCACCGAGTTCTTCCAGACCATCCCGAACTTCGCCCTGGCCATCGTGCTGGTGGCGATCATGCAGCCCAGCGTGACCTCCATCGTACTGGCCATCGCCATCGTCAGCTGGCCGCCGGTGGCACGCCTGGTGCGCGCCGAGTTCATGTCGCTGCGCCACCGCGAATACGTGGAGGCCGCTCGCCTGGTCGGCCAGACCAACCGCACCATCATCCTGCGTCAGATCCTGCCCAACACCCTGTCGCCGATCATCGTGCTGGCCTCGCTGATGGTAGCCACCGCCATCCTGCTGGAGTCGGCCCTCTCCTTCCTCGGCCTGGGTGACCCCAACGTGATGTCCTGGGGCTACATGATCGGTGCCGCCCGCACGGTGATCCGGCAAGCCTGGTGGCTGAGCTTCTTCCCCGGCCTGGCGATCCTGCTTACGGTGCTGGCGCTCAACCTGGTCGGCGAGGGGCTGGATGATGCCTTGAACCCCAAGCTCGCCCGCGAACGCTCCTAGGAGAACGACATGAACGACAACGCTCCGGTATTGAGCATTCGCGGCCTGACCCTCGCCCTGCCCAAGGGCGCCGATCGCGACTACGCGGTGGAGGAGGTCAGCTACGACGTGGCCCGCGGCGAGATCATGTGCGTGGTCGGCGAGTCCGGCTCAGGCAAGTCGATGGCGGCCAACGCGGTGATGGGTTTGCTGCCCAAGGGCGTTCGCGCCACCGCCGGTGAGGTCCTGTTCGACGGTCAGGACCTGCTGGCACTGACGGAAAAGCAGCATCGCAAACTGCGCGGACTGCGCATCGGCATGATCTTTCAGGAACCGATGACCGCACTGAACCCGCTGATGCGGGTCGGCGCCCAGATCGCCGAGGTGTTCGAAGCGCATGGCAAGTTCACTTCGAAGGAGCGCCAGCAGAGAGCACTGGCGCTGCTCGAGGAGGTCGGCATCCCCGAACCGGACAAGGCGATCCGCGCCTACCCGTTCCAGCTCTCCGGCGGGCAGCGCCAGCGGGTGATGATCGCCATGGCACTGGCGCTGGAGCCGGAGTTGCTGATCGCCGACGAGCCAACCACCGCGCTGGACGTCACCACCCAGGCGCAGATCCTGGAATTGATCCGTGACCTGCAGCAGCGCCGCGGCATGGCGGTAATGTTCATCACCCACGACTTCGGCGTGGTGGCCGAGGTGGCCACCCGTGTCTGCGTGATGCGCTACGGTCGGGTCGTCGAGCTCGGCACGGCCCAGGAGGTGCTCGAAAATCCTCGCCACGGGTATACTCGCGCCCTGCTCGAGGCGATTCCCAGCAACATCATTCCGGACGCCGTCGCTCAGGAGCGGCCCGCGCCGCTGCTGGAGGTGCGCAACCTCAACAAGGTGTTCCGCTCACGCGGCGGCCTGTTCAAGCCGGCCCGCGAGGTGCGCGCCCTGGACGACGTCTCCTTCACCCTGGCACCGGGTGAGACAGTCGGAATCGTCGGCGAGTCCGGTTCGGGCAAGTCGACCCTGGGCCGCTGCGTGGTGCGCCTGGAACGGCCCGACAGCGGCTCGCTGAGCCTCAGCGGAACCGATTTCTCGGCCTTGAAGGGAGACGAACTGCGCCGGGAGCGGCGCCGGGTACAGATGATCTTCCAGGATCCCTACGCCTCGCTCAATCCGCGCCACCGGGTCGGCTACGCCATCGCCCAGGGCCCCATGGCCAATGGCGTAGCGCGCCGGCAGGCAATGCAGCAAGCCGAGGAGCTGCTGGAGCTGGTCGGCCTCGGCGCCGTGGCGGTAGATCGCTACCCCCACGAGTTCTCCGGCGGCCAGCGCCAGCGCATCGGCATCGCCCGTGCCCTGGCGCTCAACCCGGAGCTGATCGTAGCCGACGAGGCGGTGTCGGCCCTCGACGTGTCGATCCAGGCCCAGGTGCTCGAACTGCTGGAGGAGTTGAAGCAGAAGCTGTCGCTCTCGCTGCTGTTCATCACCCATGATCTGCGGGTGGCTGCACAGATCTGCGACTCCATCATCGTCATGCAGCACGGCCGCATCGTCGAGCAAGGTACCGCCCAGGAGGTGTTCCTCAGGCCACGGGAGGCCTATACCAAGCAGCTGCTGGACGCCATACCCGGCCGTGCGCACGAAGCCGCCATGGCCTGATGCCCCGCAACGATCGAGAAGGATGAAGCAGATGCAGTCGCTGTTGGAGAGAATCGTCGCCATCGTTGGCGAGGGCAACGTGCTGACCGGCGATGACGTCGCCCAGCGCCGGGTCGACTGGATGAGCGGGGCGAGCTGTCGCGCCGGCGCCATCGTCCGGCCGGCCAACACCGACGAGCTGGCCCAGGTGATGCGCCTGTGCCACGCCGTCGCTCAACCGGTGGTGACCCATGGCGGCCTCACCGGCCTGGTACATGGCGGCGAGGCGAGACCGGACGAGCTTGCCATTTCGCTGGAGCGCATGACCGCCATCGAGGCGATCGACCCCATCGGCGGCAGCATGACGGTTCAGGCCGGTATCGCGCTTCAAACCGTGCAGGAGGCCGCTGCCGAGCACGACCTGCAGTTCGCACTCGACCTCGGCGCGCGGGGCTCCTGCACCATCGGCGGCAACATCGCCACCAATGCCGGCGGCGTACGGGTCATTCGCTACGGCATGATGCGCCAGCAGGTGCTGGGGCTCGAAGCGGTGCTGGCCGACGGCAGCGTGGTCAGCTCGATGAATCGCATGCTGAAGAACAACGCCGGCTACGACCTCAAGCAGCTGTTCATCGGCAGCGAGGGCACCCTGGGTATCGTCACCCGCGCCGTGCTACGGCTGCAGCCGAGAATGACCAGCGAGCGTACCGCGCTGGTGGCCTGCCCCGACTTCGAGGGCGTGACCGGTCTGCTCAGGCACCTGGGGCGCGCGCTGGGCGGCAGCCTGGGCACTTTCGAGGTGATGTGGCGCAACCACTACGCGCTGCTCACCGAGGAGAGCGGCCGCAACACGCCGCCCCTGCCGGCACGCTGGCCCTTCTATGCCATCGTCGAGTCGCTGGGCAGCGACGACGCGGCCAATATCGTGCAGTTCAGCGCGGCACTGGAGTCGGCCCTCGAAGCCGGCCTGATCGAGGACGCCGTGCTCGCCCAATCCGACGCCCAGCGCCAGGGCATCTGGGATATCCGCGAGGACATCGAGGGGCTGATCGACCACCTCTCCCCGCTGTTCACCTTCGACGTCAGCCTGCCCATTCCCGACATGGCCGACTACGCCGATACGCTCGAGCGCAGGATCAGCGAACGCTGGCCCAAGGGGCGCATGGTGATATTCGGCCATCTCGGCGACGGCAACCTGCACGTGTCGGTGGGGGCCGGCAGCGGCGATCCCCAGACCCGCCGCGAGGTGGAGCAGATCGTCTACGGCCCGCTGGCCGAGCTGGGCGGCTCGATCTCCGCCGAGCACGGTATCGGTCTGGAGAAACGCGACTACCTGCCGCTCTCCCGCAACCCCGGTGAGATTGCCCTGATGCGCACGCTGAAGCAGGCGCTGGACCCGAAGGGATTGCTCAATCGTCACAAGATCCTGGCACCCGAGGAGTGAGCGGGTCATGCCCTCTCAGCCCAGTCCGCAGGCAAGCGTGCCGCTGCACCACACCGGTACGACCCTGCTGTTGATCCTGGCCATCGGTCTGTTCTGGGGCGGCAACTGGCCGGCCGTGCGCTTCAGCCTGATGGACATCCCGCCCTTCACTCTGCGCGCCATCGGCTTCGTCACCGGCGCCGTGATGCTGCTGGGCTGGGCATGGCTGAAAGGCTGGCCGCTGGCCATCGCGCCAGGCGAGCGACTGTGGCTGGCCGTGACCGGCGGCTTCACCATCCTGGGATTCAACGTCGGGACTGCCTTCGGTCAGCTGCACATGCCCACGTCCCAGGCGGCCATCATTGCCTTCACCATGCCGTGCTGGGCCCTGCTGCTGGCTATCGGCCTGCTCGGCGAGCGGGTATCGCCGCGCCAATGGCTGGGACTCGGGCTTGGCCAGACCGGACTGCTGGTACTGCTCGGACCGGCTGCCTGGCACGCCGGCCTGGCAGGCCTTGCCGGGCCGGCATTCGTGCTGGGCGCCGCGCTGTCGTGGGCACTCGGCACCGTGCTGACCAAGCGCCGCGGCACCTGGCAGGGCCATGCAGTGGTCATCACCGGCTGGCAATTCGCTCTCTGCGCCCTACCCATGATCGTGCTGGCGTCGCTGTTCGAGTCGCCGGGCACGCCGGCCGCCTGGCAGGTTTCGACTTGGTTCGGACTGGGCTACCACTTGGTCTTCGCCATTTGCCTGGCCCAGATGCTGTGGTTTCGCAACGTCAACCGTCTCAGCGTGGCGCAGTCCACCATCAGCACGTTGCTCATCCCGGTGGTCGGCGTCCTCAGTGCCGTGATGCTGCTCGGCGAGGCACTCACACCGAGGCTTCTGGTGGCGCTTGGCCTGATACTTGCGGCCGTAGCCAGTGTCATGACCCCACGCTGGCCCGCGACTTGAGCCAGCCCCAGGCTTCTGCAACGATCTTTCGTCAACGCGTATATGGAGTGCAGCATGCCCCGCTTTCCCGATCACCTCAAAGGCTCCGGCCCCAGCAACCCCTTTCCCGGCATCAAGGTGCTGGAACGTCGCATCGGCCGCGAGATCCCCCACCGCCTGGGCTCCAACGAGGGCCTCGACATGCCCCATCGGGCGCTGCGCGAACGCTTCGGCGATGCCATGACGGAGCATGTCTACTGCTACGGCGACGCGGAAGCGCTGGGCGTACGCCAGCGGCTCGCCTCGCTCTACGGGCTGCCGCTGGAACACACCCTGGTCGATGCCGGCGCCGACAGTCTGATCGCCCTGGCCCTGCGCACCGTAGCGGAACCCGGTTGCCCGGTGGTCAGCGCCAGCGGTACCTACCCCACCTTCGGCTATTTCGCTCGCGGACAGAACTGTCATCTGGTGGAGCGGCCCTATCGCGAGGCGCCCGGCCTGCTCACCCCCGACCTCGACGCCCTGCTGGCTTCGGCCCATGAGCACCGGGCCCGGCTGGTCTACGTCGCCAATCCGGACAACCCCAGCGGGCATCTGCACGGCGACGACGAGATCCGCCGGCTGCGTGCCGAGCTGCCCGACGATTGCTGGCTGCTGCTCGACGAGGCCTACCACGACTTCCGCGACGACGCCGACTCACCGTTCAGCCGCGAAGCACTGCCCGGCGTGATCCGTCTGCGCACGCTGTCCAAGGCTCACGGGCTGGCCGGGATGCGCATCGGCTACGCCATCGCCGAGCCGGAAACCCTGGGAATGATGATGAAGGTGCGGATCCACTATGCGGTATCCAGCCTCACCCAGGTCATCGCCGAGACCGTGCTCGATCGCCACGCCGAGGTGGAGGCGCACATTCGCGCCGTAAAAGCACGCCGGGAACGCCTCACTCGCCATTTTCACGAACTGGGCGCCGAGGTGCTGCCGAGCGCCACCAACTTCATCGCCCTGCGCTTCTCGAGTGCGGAGCTGGCCGGACGGCTGAATCAGGAGCTGCTCGAGGCCGGCCGCCTGATCGCCCGCCCCGCGCACCCGGACCTCGGCCACGTGCTGCGTATCACCGCCGTCGAGGATGCCCTGGTACCGGGTCGCTTCGACATTCTGGAGCGGGCGCTGGCATCGGGTGCATGAGCGCCCCCCTGTGGCCTTCAAAAGCCCAGCAAAGGGGTGGGCCAGCGCAGCTGCAGCACCTTGCCCAGACCCCACAGCAGGATGACGATACCGGCGGCAAGCCCCAGGCTAGGCAGCCAGGGGCTGCGAAACTGAAGCTTGAGCAAGGCCAGCACGAACAGCCCGGCTGCCGGCAAAGCACCGATGCCAAGAAACAGCGCCACGAAGCCGAGCATCCAGGCGAAGAACAGCAGCCCCTTGGCGAAGAACAGCGGGCTGTCGTCCTCGTCGCCCAGGTCGGTGTAATCGCTGGCTTCCCGCGCCCCCCGCCGCAGCCACTGTCGCCCCAGCTCCAGCAGCGCCAGCAGGATGCCCAGCGCGGCCACCACGGTGGGAAACAGCCTCGCTCCGAGCGAGAACGACTGGCTGATCGTCAGCACGGCCACCAACCCCACCAGCACGAAAAGCACGAATGGCGTCTGCAGATGGCGGGTGAAGATGCCGATCAAGCGGGCTTTCATGGGCGGCTCTCCTTGTCGATCTCGGGTCTCTCGGCTGCCTGTATCGCCTCGGCCCGCTGGCTGGTGTTGCGCTTGAGCCTGACGCTGGCCACTATCAGCGCCACCGCCAGCGCGCCGATCGTCAGCACGCCGGGACGCGTCAGCCATTCCCAGTCGTAGAGGTTGTAGGACATCCACAGATAGCGCTCGGCCAGGCCGCTGAGAATGAAGCCGATCAGCAGCGGCGGACGTGGCATGCCGCTGCGCTTCATCAACCAGCCCAGCAGCCCGAAGCCGAGCAGGAAGGCCAGGTCGGCCCAGTGTCGGGTCTCCTGCCAGGCGCCAACGATCACGATGACGATGATGACCGGGGCAATGTAATGAAACGGCACGAAGGTCAGCCGTGCGATGGGCCGCGACAGCAACAGGCAGATGAAGGTACCGAAGACGTTGGCCAGCGCCAGCGACCAGATGATGACGAACACCAGGTCGAGATCGCGGGTCAGCATCTGCGGGCCGGGCTGAACGCCGAAGATCATCAGCGCCCCCAGCAGCATGGCCATAGCCGAGGAGCCAGGCACACCGAACAGCAGGGTCGGCATCAGCACGCCGCCCTCCTTGGCGTTGTTGGCGCTCTCGGGGGCGATCACACCCCGCACGTCACCCTTGCCGAAACGACTGCGATCCTTGCTGGTCTGGGCCACGATACCGTAGTTGACCCAGTCGATGATCGACGAACCCATGCCGGGAATGGCGCCGATCACCACGCCGATCACGCTATGACGAATCACCAGCCACTTGTGCCTCAGCGTGTCGCGCACCCCATGCATCCAGCCGTGGCCGAGGCCGCGAGCCCGCTCGGCGATGGCACCGCCACGGGCCAGCAGGTCGACGATCTCCGGCAGCGCGAACAGCCCCAGCGCCACGATGACCAGCGACAGTCCGTCGTAGAGGTAGAGAAAGTCCCCCGCGAAGCGATATTCCGCCGCCACCGGCGCGCCGCCGACGGTGCCGATGGCCAGCCCCGCGACTGCCGCCAGCATGCCCTTGAGCGGTCGATTGCCCGACAGCACCCCTATGATGGAGAGCCCCAGCAGGGTCAGCATGAACAGCTCGGGTGAGCCGAAGGCGAGAATCAGCGGGCGCGCGAAGGGCACCACGGCGGAGAGCGCCAGCGCCCCGATCAGGCCGCCGATCAGCGACGCCGTGAAGGCCGCCCCCAGCGCCCTGGCGGCCTCGCCTCGGCGGGCCATCGGATAGCCGTCCATGATGGTGGCCTGAGAGCCGGAAGAGCCGGGAATGCCCATCAGCACCGAGGGAAACGTATCGGCGCTGGGCACCGCCGCCGCAATACCGATGAGCAGGGCCACCCCGGCGTAGGCATCCATGCCGAACAGGAACGGCAGTACCAGCGCCATCCCCATCAGCCCACCCAGTCCGGGCAGAATTCCCACGGCAATACCGATCGCCACCCCGGAAAAGAGCATCAACAGGCGAAAGGGGTCGAGCAGAATCCAGAACGCATTGTCGAACGCATCCAGCATGAGCACCTCATGTCAAAGCCCGTGCACGCGACGAGCCGCCCGAAACCCCGGGCGGCTCGTCGCATGCAGGCATCTCAGTTGAACTCGGTGCCGAAGCGCTCGTTCAGCATGTCGCGCAGGTAGTCGAGAACTTCCGGTGAGGCGGCATCCATCGAAGCCTTGATCTGCCCCAGGTCGTCACCCCACATGATCTCGTAGCCCTCGAGGATGTTGGCACTGGCCTCCTGGAACTCCGGGTCGTTGACCATGGCCTCGACCCCCGCCTGCAGGGCCGCCATCGCCTCGTCGGGGATATCGCCATGTACCCAGACGGTACCGCGGGTGTTCTGCACCAGCGGCACGGTGACCTTGAAGGCCTCCCAGATGGTGCCGGAAGGCATCTCGCCGTGGATTTGCTCGTAGAGCTCAGGGGCGGTGATCATGTCCGGTACGGCAGGGTCGCGCTGCGGATTGCCCTCGCCATCGATGAAGCCGATGGCGTAGAGCGGCATGGCCATCCCCTCGTCCACCAGCGGCTGTACGCTGTTGAGATAGGCCGGCGTGCTCTGAGTGTTGATCATCAGTTCGCCACGCTCGAAGGCAATGCGCGTATCGCCGCGGCCGCCGTAGCCGGGTACCGCGCGGTAATTCAGCTCGAACATCTCCAGCGCTACCAGCGACTCGAGCAGACCCACGGGATCGGTGATGCCCTTGGTCAGCCGGCCTTGCGCCTCGAGCAGGTCGGCCGGGTCGTCGATGCCTGCCTGGGTGGAGATGGCCGTCACGTGCCCCATGGGCGCGGCTACCACCGGCTCCAGCGCGTCGAGGTCGAGCCTGAGCCCCTGTAAGCCGAGGAAGGCGCGCAGGTTCAGGTGGCCCGAGGCGGTCATCAGAGTGAGACCGTCATGGTCGACCCGCTCGGCGAATTCGTTACTGCCCAGCAGACCGCCGGCACCGGTGACGTTCTCGGATACGATGGTGGGGCTGCCGGGGATATGACGGCCCAGATGCTGACTGATCAGCCGGCCGAAGGTATCCGTCCCGCCACCCGGCGAGAAAGGAATGATCATGCGAATGGTCTGACCGGCGTAGTAGTCGTCGGCGTGGGCGGCAGGAAGCATGACGCTGGCGCCAAGGACCAGGCCGGTCGCGATGGCGGCGATCTTGTTATAGGTTGTGCGGGGCATGGGTAGCTCCAAGGTCGAAACGGAACGGAAGGCGTTACTCACCCAAACCACTATAGACAGTGTTCCCCGTCACGACCTCGTGACATCGAGCTCAATCGGCCCGGCGCTCGATCCTGAGCCCATGCCGCTTGAGCTTGCGCACCACGCTGGGCTGGCTGATCCCCAGCCGCTCGGCGATGGCATAGGTGCTGGGGAGCGACCGGCACAGCGCCTCAAGCACCTCGCGTTCGACCCGGGCCAGATAGGCGGAGAGTCCTTCGTTCTCGGTCAGCTCGGCCGGCTGCGTCGTCTCTGCGTGTGAAGACGTCGGCGTCACGGATGAAACGTAGCCCCGTGTCGGCGAATGGATCGAATCGTCCGGGCTCGACAGCCAGGCGCGCTCAAGCCAGTTTTCCAGCTCTCTGACGTTGCCCGGCCAGTCGCCCCCCATCAGCTCCGGCCACACGCTGCCGTGCAGCAGCTTACGCTGGCCATAGCGCTGATTGAGGCGTTCGAGACATGCCTCGGCCAGCGCCGGGATGTCTTCGCGGCGCTCACGCAGCGGCGGGATGGTGACCGGAATGACGTTGACGCGATAGTAGAGGTCGAGGCGAAAGCCACCGCTTTCCACGCGCCTGGCCAGATCCTGATTGGTCGCCACCACCAGACGAAAATCGACCCGCCGCGGCCGGGTATCGCCCAGGCGCAGCACGCTGCCGTCCTGGATCACCTTGAGCAGCTTGGTCTGCATGGGCAGCGGCAGCTCGCCGATTTCGTCGAGGAACAGGGTACCGCCCTCGGCCTGCTCCAACAGCCCCGCCTTGCCCTGGCGCGCCGCCCCGCTGAAGGCGCCGGGCTGATAGCCGAACATCTCCGACTCGAACAGGTTCTCGGGAATCGCCCCGCAGTTGACCTCGATGAACGGCCCCTGCCGCCGCCGGCTCCAGCGATGCAGCTGCTTGGCAAAGGCGCTCTTGCCGACCCCCGATTCGCCGAGCAGCAGCACCGTGGCATCCGAAGGCGCCACGCGCTTGAGCAGCAGCGCCAGCTCCCGCATCACGTCGCTGCGCACCTCCAGGCTGCCCATCGCCTCGTCCAGTTGGCCATCCTCGTGACCAGCACCGGCCCCACTGCGCTTGAGGTGTTCGCTGAAACGCTTCTGCAGTAGCGCATATTCGTCCTGCAGCAGCTGCAGATCGGTCAGGTCCCGGGAGCGGCTGACGATGCGCTCGAGCCTGCCATCGACATGCACCGGGTGCGCCTCGGCGATCACTCGCCGGCCGGTTCCCGTCACCTGCATCAGCTGTACCGGCCTGCCGGTGCGGATCACCTCCAGGCTGATGGAGGGCCGGAGTACGCCCTGCGCCTCCAGCTGCTGCACCGTGCTGCCGACCAGTTGCTCCCGCGGCAGGCCGTAAACCGCCGCCGCGCCAGGGCTGACGTCGAGTACCCGCCCGTCGCCGTCGACGATGAAGAAGTGGTCGTTGGCCGTCTCGACGATGGTACTCACCACCGCGCGGTCGATGTCGCTCATCAGGATACCCAGCCGATGCATGAATGAATCAAGGATGCATTATTGCATCACCGCAGCGCCACTGACGATTCGAATTTGCATCACATGCCCTGACAGGCCCCGTGACAGCGCGAGCTCCGGCTGGCACGAAACCTGCTAGACCTGATGAGTGAGGGATGACACTTCCAACCATCAGGAGCCCAGCATGGCCGATTTCAACCAGCCGCTTGGCGGCAACGAGATGCCCCGCTTCGGCGGCCCCGCCACCATGATGCGCCTGCCCACCCAGCCCAGTGCCGCAGGGCTGGACGTCGCCTTCATCGGCGTACCGCTGGACATCGCCACCTCGAATCGCCCCGGCACGCGTTTGGGGCCGCGCCAGATCCGCGACGAGTCGCGCATGCTGCGTCCCTACAACATGGCCACCCGTGCCGCGCCCTTCGACAGCCTGCAGGTGGCCGACATCGGCGACGTGCCGATCAACACCTTTCACCTGCCCAAGACCGTGGACATCATCAGCGCCTTCTATGACGAGGTGCTCTCCCACGGCTGCATCCCGCTGACCCTGGGCGGCGATCATCTCATCACCCTGCCGATCCTGCGCGCCATCGCCAAGAAGCACGGCCCGGTGGGGCTGATCCACATCGACGCCCACGCCGACGTCAACGAGCACATGTTCGGCGAGCCCATCGCCCACGGCACGCCGTTTCGCCGCGCCCAGGAAGAGGGCCTGCTGGCCCACGGCAAGGTGGTGCAGATCGGCCTGCGCGGCACCGGCTACGCCGCCGAGGACTTCGACTGGTGTCGCCAGCAGGGCTTCCGCGTGGTCACCGCCGAAGAGTGCTGGTACCGCTCGCTGGCGCCGCTGATGGAAGAGGTTCGCAGGCAGATGGGCGATACCCCGGTCTACGTCACTTTCGACATCGACGGCCTCGACCCTTCGGTCGCCCCCGGCACCGGCACCGTCGAGATGGGCGGCCTGACCTCGGCCCAGGGGCTGGAGATCGTGCGCGGCGCGACCGGACTCAACATCGTCGGTGGCGATCTGGTCGAGGTCTCACCGCCCTACGACCCCAGCGGCAACACGGCGCTGATGGGCGCCACCCTGCTCTACGAAATGCTGTGCGTACTGCCCGGCGTGAAGCGTCGCGACTGATACAAGAGCGTCGAGACTGACCCAACAACGACCGACGCCTACAACGACAACCCACACAACGACAAACATAGGGATACCCGTATGTCCTCTACCGACACGACACACCGAACCCGCACCGAGGAAACCCCCTTCGAGCGCAACAATCTGCTCAAATTCCTGATTCCCTCAGCGCTTGGGGTCGGTCTGTTTCTGATCCCCTTCCAGATCGGCGACACCATCAACATCGGCATGGGCTTCATGGCGGACGGCCTCAAGGCGCTGCTCGACGGCGCCCTGCCGGCCATTGCCGTCATCGTGCTGGTGCTCTCCGTGCTGGCCACCACCTGGATCAAGCTCACCCATCCACGCTGGGCCGAGAAAGGTGTGATGCGCGATATGTTCCATGTCGGCCCGGTGTGGTTCGGCATGCGCATCCTGGGGGCGGCCTTCGCCCTGATGACGTTCTTCCAGTTCGGGCCGGAGTTCGTCACTGCCTCGTTCACCGGCGGCGTGATGCTCAACGACCTGGCGCCGGTGCTGCTGACCTTCTTCTTCTTCGCCGCCCTGCTGCTGCCGTTCCTGGTCGAATTCGGTTTCATGGAGTTCATCGGCAGCCTGGTACGCAAGCCGTTCCGGGTGATCTTCAACCTGCCCGGCCGCAGTGCCATTGATGCCACCGCCTCGTGGATGGGCTCCGGCACCGTGGGCGTGCTGATCACCACCCAGCAGTACGAGAAGGGTTTCTACAACCGCCGTGAAGCCTCGGTGATCGCCACCAACTTCTCCATCGTCTCGATCGCCTTCAGCCTGCTGATCACCAGCTTCGTCGACCTCAACCACATGTTCATCCAGTTCTACTTCACCGTGGTGGTGGCCGGCCTGATCGCGGCGGTGATCGTGCCGCGCCTGCCGCCGCTGTCGCGCAAGCCCGATACCTACTACGAGCCGGTGGGCTGCCAGCTGGCCGAGAAGCGCACCGAGGAGATGGGCCTGCTGCGCTACAGCCTGACCCAGGCGGTGCGCCGCGCCGAGCGCGCTCCGGGCCCCAGAGAACTCGCCCGCAACGCACTGTTCAACGTCGCCGACATCTTCCTCGCCCTGCTGCCGCTGGTATTCGCCATCGGCACCGTGGCGCTGATACTGGCCGAGTTCACCCCGCTGTTCACCTGGCTCTCCTACCCCATGGTGCCGGTACTCGAGCTGCTGCGCATTCCCGAGGCCCAGGCGGCGGCCCCGGCCACCCTGGTGGGCTTCGCCGACATGTTCCTGCCGGCGGTGCTGGCAACCAACATCGAGAGCGAACTGACCCGCTTCGTGATCGCCTGCCTGTCGCTGACGCAGCTCATCTACATGTCGGAGATCGGCGCCCTGATCCTCAAGTCGAAGATTCCGCTCAAGCTGTGGGAGCTGATCGTGATCTTCCTGCTGCGCACGGCCATCACGCTGCCGATCATCGCCTTCATGGCCCACACCTTCTTCTTCTGAGGTTCGCGATGACCCGACAAACGATGACCTGTGCCCAACTGCTGCTGACGCTGCTACGCGAACGCTACGCTGTCGATACCGTGTTCGGCATCCCCGGTGTGCATACCGTGGCGCTCTACCGCGGCCTCGAGGGCAGCGGCATGCGTCATGTCACGCCGCGTCACGAGCAGGGTGCCGGCTTCATGGCCGACGGCTATGCCCGCGCCACCGGCAGGCCCGGCGTATGCCTGATTATCACCGGCCCCGGCATGACCAACATCGCCACCGCCATGGGCCAGGCCCTGGCCGACTCCATCCCGATGCTGGTGATCTCCAGCGTCAGCCGCCGCGACACCCTGGGCCGCGGCCAGGGCAGGCTGCACGAGCTGCCGAGCCAACAGCAGCTGATGGCGGGGGTGTCGCGCTTCAGCCATACCCTGCTCGACCCGAGCGCCCTGCCGGAGGTGCTGGCCCGGGCCTTCGCCGTGTTCGAGGGCCAGCGGCCTGGGCCGGTGCATCTCGAGATTCCCATCGATCTGTTCGATGCTCCAGTGGCATTGGCGGAACTGCCGCCACCGGCGCGCCTGTTCCGCCCGGCACCGGACCCCGAAGGGCTGGCCCTGGCCGCCGACTGGCTGCGCGCAGCGAAACGCCCGCTGGTGCTGCTGGGCGGCGGCTGTGTCGATGACCCCGCTGCTGCCAGAGCCCTGGTCGAGCGCCTCGATGCGCCCACGGCGACCACCATCAACGCCAAGGGCGTGCTGGGTCGCGCCCACCCTCTCGACCTGGGCGCCAATGCGGCGCTGCCCGCCGTGCGCGAGCTGGCCCGTGAAGCCGACGTGATTCTCGCCGTCGGTACCGAGCTGGGCGAGACCGACTACGACGTGGTGTTCGACGACGGCTTCGAACTGCGCGGTCGGCTGATCCGCATCGACCTCGATGCCCAGCAACTGGTGCGCAACCAGCAGGTCTCGCTGGGCCTGGTGGCCGATGCCGGGCGCACGCTGGCGCTGCTGGCGGAGCACTTCCCTGAGCCGCTGTCACGCGGCGGCACCCAGCGCACTGCGGACGCCCTGGCCGCGCTCGATCTGAACAACGATCCGGCCCTCGCTCCCTTCGTGCCGCTCTACGCCACGCTGCAGGAGGTTCTGCCCCAGGCACTCCTGGTCGGCGACTCCACCGCACCGGTCTATGCCGGCAATCACCTGGTCTCGCAACCCGCGCCACGGCGCTTCTTCAACGCCTCCACTGGCTACGGCACCCTGGGCTACGGCCTGCCGGCCGCGCTGGGTGCCCAGCTTGGGCAGCCGACGCTTCCCGTGGTGGCCCTGGTCGGCGACGGCGGCGTGATGTTCACCCTCAGCGAACTTGCTACCGCCGTGGAAGAGTGCCTACCGGTCGTGATCGTACTGTGGCACAACCAGGGCTACGAGGAGATCCGTCGCTACATGGACGCCCAGGGCGTCACGCGTTGCGGCGTCGACATCCAGGCGCCGGATTTTCAGGTGGTCGCCGCCGGCTTCGGCTGCCAGGCGGTGCGGGTGGGCGATCCGGCCGGCCTGGCCCAGGCACTCGCTTCGCGACCGCTCGACGCGCCCCTGCTTGTCGAAGTGAATGCCGACGCCTGGCAGCAGGCTGCGACCTCGACTGACGATCTCCACTGACGATCTCCACTGACAGAGAGAAGCGCCATGCAACAGCTGGATCAACAGTTCATCGACAACCGCTGGACGCCCTCCCGTGGCGAGCGCTGCCTGCCGGTGATGGATCCCTATCGCGAGGTGGTCATCGCCGAAGTCAGCGCCGGCCATCCGGACGATGTAGACGATGCCGTGGCCGCGGCGCAGCGTGCCCTGCCGGCCTGGCGCGCGCTCAGCGGTGCCGAGCGAGCCGACTATCTGGAACGCTTCGCCGATGCCCTGGCTCGCCGTCGCGACGAGCTGGTACGACTCTCCTCGTCCAACAACGGCAAGGTGCTAGCCGAGGCCGGCATCGACCTCGACGACGCCATCGCCTGCTATCGCTACTACGCCGGTCAGGCACGGGAGCTCGACCAACGCCAGGGCCGGCTGGTGGAGCTCGAAATGGCAGGCGTCGAGGCGCGCTGTTACCACGATCCGGTAGGCGTGGTGGGGCTGATCACGCCGTGGAACTTTCCTCTGGTGACCAGCGCCTGGAAGCTCGCTCCGGCGCTTGCCGCGGGCTGTACCGCGGTGCTCAAGCCGTCCGAGGTGACCCCGCTGCCCGAACGTGCGCTGGCGGAGATCGCCCTGGAGATCGGGCTACCGACCGGCGTGCTCAATCTGCTGTTTGGGGATGGCGTCGGGATCGGCGCACCGCTGGCCGCTCACCCAGGCATCGACAAGGTCTCCTTCACCGGCAGCAATCGGGTCGGCGAAGCGGTGATGCACGCCGCCGCCGAACGCACCGCCGACGTCTCACTGGAGCTAGGTGGCAAATCCCCGATCCTGGTGATGGAGGACGCCGATCCCGAGCAGGCCGCCGACTGGGTCATGGCCGGCATCTACTTCAATGCCGGCCAGATCTGCTCGGCCACCTCGCGCCTGCTGGTTCACGAAGCCATCGCCGAACCGCTCTATGCCGCGCTTGCCTCACGTATCGACGCACTGACGCTGGGCGATCCCCAGACCGAGGGCACCGACATGGGGCCGCTGACCAGCGCCCGCCAGCGCGAGAACGTGCTGACCTATCTCGCCGTCGCCGAACGGGAGGGGCTCCGGGCAGTACGCGACGCCAGCCACCGGCAGCTACCCGCCAAAGGATATTTCGTCGCCCCGACGCTGCTGCGTGACGTACCGACCACGAGCCGCCTGTGGCAGGAGGAGATCTTCGGCCCGGTGCTATGCGCCCGCAGCGTGGCCAGCGAAGCGGAGGCAATCGAACTGGCCAATGCCAGCGACTTCGGTCTGGCGGCAACCGTGGTGTGCGCCGACCGGCAGCGGGCCGTGCGCATCGGCAGGCAACTTCAGGCTGGCAGTGTATGGCTCAACGGTGAACAGCTGGTACTGCCCGAAACCGGCTGGGGCGGCTTCAAGCGCAGCGGCATCGGCCGCGAGCTGGGACCCTGGGGGCTTTCAGCCTATCTGGCGGTGAAGCATCTCGTTGGTCCGATATGAAGCGCATGAGCGATCTTTCCACGCTGACATGACGTAAAATCGGGGCCGATGCCAGGTATCAAGGAGGAGACCATGATCCGCATTCGCCCTTATCAGTCCGGCGACTGGGCCGCCATGTGGGACTTCATCGCTCCGGTGCTCCACGCCGGCGACACCTATGCCGTGCCGAGTCGGATCAGCGAGCCCGACGCCTACCGCATGTGGGTGGAGTTGCCGCGTGCGGTTCGAGTGGCCGAAGACAGTGCCGGCAACCTGCTCGGCACCTATTATCTCAAGCCCAACCAACCCGGCCCCGGCGACCACGTGTGCAACTGCGGCTATCTTGTGGCCGAGCACGCCCGGGGTCAGGGTATCGCCAACAAGCTGTGCGAGGATTCCCTGCGGGTGGCGCGTGAGTTGGGCTTCACCGCCATGCAGTTCAACATGGTGGTATCGACCAACGAGATCGCCATTCGCCAATGGCAGAAACACGGCTTCGAGATCGTCGGTACCCTGCCCTGCGCCTTTCGCCACCCCACCCAGGGGCTGATCGACGCCTACGTCATGTACCGTCTGCTGTGAACTGCCTCGAAATGCAGGCGCGGACCGGTCCGCGCCCTCGCCCCAACCTTGACGACAACTCTGTTACGCAATGTCAGCGTTACGATTGACCCTGTCGAGTTGGCTGGGGCATGCTCCTGAGCGGATCGAACCGACAAAGGAAAATTAAAAAATGAAGATCTTTGCACGCAGCACGCTGGCACTCGGCATCTCTCTTGCGCTGGTTTCCACCGCCCAGGCCTCCGAATTCGCCGACATGGATCCCGTCACCCTGCGTCTGGCCCACGTGGTCAACGAGCAGGATGGTTTCCACATTGCCGCGGTGAAGTTCCAGGAGCTGGTCGCCGAGCGCACCGAAGGCGCCGTTTCCGTCGACATCTACCCCAATGCCTCGCTGGGCGACGAGCGCACCCTGCTCGAGGGCATGCAGATCGGCACCGTCGACATGGGCGTGATCACCAACGGCCCGGTAGCCAACTTCGTCGAGGAGATGGCGGTCTTCGAACTGCCCTTCCTGTTCCCCTCGCCGGAAGCCGCCTACGAAGTGCTCGACGGCCCCATCGGCCAGGAGCTGCTCGACAAACTGGCCGAGGTCAACCTCAAGGGCCTGGCCTATGCCGAACGCGGCTTCCGCAACCTGACCAACAGCGAACGCCCGGTCCGCTCGCCAGAAGACCTCAACGGCCTGCGCATCCGTGTGATGGAAAACCCCGTCTACACCGACACCTTCCGTGAACTCGGCGCCAATGCCATTCCCATGGCCTGGACCGAAGCCCTCACGGCCATGCAGCAGGGCACCATCGACGGCCAGGAGAATCCGGTCAACGTCATTCACTCGTTCAAGCTGCAAGAAACCCAGGACCACATGACGCTGTCGCGCCACACCTACGCGCCTGCCATCTTCGTCATGGGCATGCCGGCCTGGAATCAGCTGCCCGAAGCCGCCCAGGAAGTGCTGGTACAAGCCGCCCAGGAGGCTGCCGAGCATGAGCGCCGTGTGAATGCCGAGATGGAAGCCGGCCAGCTCGACGAACTGCGTGCCGCCGGCATGCAGATCATCGACGATGCCGATCTCGAGGCGTTCCAGGCTGCCGTGCGTCCGGTCTACGAGAAGTACGGCGATCAGTTCGGCGACTACCTGCCGCGCATCCTGGAGGCACTGGAATAAGTGAGTTCACCGCTGCACGCCCTCACGGGCCTGCTGCAGCGTAGCGAACGCGCCCTCGACGCCGTCATCCAGCCCATCGTGTTTCTGGGCATGGCGGCGTTGATCGGCGTGATCACGCTGCAGATCGTCTCGCGCACCCTCTTCACCGCCGTCGGCTGGACCGAAGAGGTCGCCCGCTTCCTGCTGGTGTGGATCACCTTCCTGGCATCCACGCTGGCCTTCCAGCGCGGTCGCCATATCGCCGTGACCTTCGTCGTCGACGCCCTGCCCGCTCGCCTGGCACAGCTGGCGCGCATCGCCGCGGTGCTGGTGGCGCTGGGCTTCATGCTCGCCCTGGTGGTGATCGGCTACCGCTACATGCAGGTGCAGAGCTTCCAGCGCTCCGCCTCGCTGCGGCTGTCGATGACCTACGTGTATGCCGTGATCCCCATTTCGGCCGCCATCATGGCCTGGTACGCCCTGATCGACGCGATCGAGCTCATCGTCAAGGGGCCTCAGGCGGCCGACACCGGCAGCAGCACGGCCGAGGAGCCACCGCCATGACGGCGCTACTGTTCGTACTGTTCTTCGCCTTCATGCTGCTCGGCGTGCCGATTGCCCTGGCCATCGGCGCCAGCACGCTGCTGGCACTCAACGCTCAGGGCGTCCCGCTGATGGTGGTGACGCAGCAGATGTTCCAGGGCATCAACTCCTTCGCCCTGGTGGCGGTACCCATGTTCATCCTCGCCGGCGATCTGATGGCCCAGGGCAAGGTCAGCGAAAAGCTGGTGGATTTCGCCGACTCGTTGTTCGGCTTCCTCAAGGGCGGGCTTTCGCTGGTATCGGTGGGAGCCGGCATGTTCTTCGCCGCCATTTCCGGCTCAGGTGCCGCCACCACCGCGGCGGTGGGCTCGAGTCTGGTGCCGGAACTCAAGCGCAAGGGTTACGATCCCGCTTCGGCGGCCAGCCTGATCGCCGCCAGCGGCACCATCGGCGTGGTGATCCCGCCTTCGGTGCCGATGATCATCTACGCCGTAGTCGCCCAGCAGTCGGTGTCGAAGCTGTTCCTCAACGGCATCGTACCGGGCATCCTGATGGGCATCGGGCTGGCGGCCATCGCCATCACCCAGGCCTACCGGCGCAACTACCCACGCGGCACCGCGCTGTCGCTTACGACCATCTGGCGTACCTTCAAGAGTGCAAGCTGGGGCCTGATGACCCCGGTGATCATCCTGGGCGGCATTTTCTCGGGCATCTTCACGCCGAGCGAAGCGGCAGTGGTGGCGGTCAACTACGCCCTGCTGGTCTCGCTGTTCGTCTATCGCGATCTCTCGCTCGGCGACGTCTACCGCATCCTGATCCGTTCAGCGATCACCACCGCGGTGATCATGCTGGTCATCGCCACCTCAGCGGTGCTGAGCTGGACCCTCTCCAGCTGGCAGGTGCCGGGCGCCATCGCCCAAGCCGTGCTGTCGCTATCCACCAACCCCTACGTGATCATGCTGCTGATCGTGGCGGTGATCCTGCTCACCGGCGTGTTCATCGAAACCGCCAGTGCCCTGATCATCCTCACCCCGGTACTGCTGCCGCTGGTGCTGCAGCTCGGCATCGACCCGATCCATTTCGGCATCATCATCGTGATGGGGCTGGCCATCGGCATGATCACGCCGCCGGTGGCGATCAACCTGTACGTCGCCTCGTCCGTGACCCAACTGCCGCTGGAGCGCATCACGCGGGCCATCCTGCCCTATATGCTGGGGCTGATCGGCGTGCTCCTGCTGGTGGTCTACGTGCCGATCATGCTGGGGTGGTCGGGATGAAGCCGTTTGCCTCTTGACGACCGTGCGGCCTGGCCTCAGGCTGGCCGCATATCCACCTACCACCCATCGAAGGGACGCCACGTGTCATCCATTCTGCGTATCGCCACGCTTTCTGGCCTCGTTGTGCTTGCAGGTTGCACGACCTATACCTACGACGACGGCAGCCGCCAGACCCTCTGGGGCATTCCCGCCGAAGAGGAAACCCGGCGCTATGAAGACGATCGCCAGGCCGAAGGCGTGCGCTATCGGGTACCGGGCCAGATCGAAGAGAACAGAAGAGAGGATTGAGAGATGCAGCTCAAGGATGCAGGCGCAGCACCACGCTGAGATTGTTGGCCGGCATCTCGACGACCTGCTCCAGTACGAAGCCGTGTTGCTGCGCCTCGCCGACCACCTGCTCCAGATCACGCACGCCCCAGCGCGGATCGCGCGCCTTGAGGTCGGCATCGAAGGCCTCGTTGCTGGGCGCAGTATGGCGCCCATCGCGCCGATAGGGTCCGTAGAGGTATAGCACGCCCCCCTGACGCAGCCGCTCTGCGGAGCGCGCCATCAGCGCCTCGCACACTTCCCATGGCGAGATGTGGATGAGGTTGATCGCCACCACCGCATCGTAAGGGCCTGCGGGCCAGATCCCGGTGACGTCCAGCAGCAGCGGTTCATGAAGATTGTCGAGCCCGGCGCTCTCACGCCAGGCGCTGATGGAGCCCCGCGCCTCGGCATTGGGGTCGCTGGGCTGCCAGGTCCAGTCCGGCCTGGCCTCGGCGCAGTGCACGCCGTGCTCGCCACTGCCGCTGGCGACTTCGAGAATAGTCGCCCGCTCGGGCAGGATCCTGCTCAGCACGTCGAGGATCGGCTGGCGATTGCGAGCCGCTGCAGGGCTCTTCATGCGGCGGCTCATGTTTCGACCTCATGACCAACGGCAGAATTGGACAGCCCCGACTTCGGGCGAAGCCGGGGCAGCGATGAACGACCTCAAGGGTGACGGCGATGCTCGCGCCGGGCGGACGAGCCGCTACGGCGGCGAAAGCCAGTGAGCATTTCCTTGCCCTTGCGCTTCAGCCTCGCGCGATTCTCCGGTTTGCGCAACCACCAGGCAACCGCGAGTCCTAACAGTTTTCTCATCCTGACCTCCTGTCTCGGATAACTGCCCTCTCTTTGTATGGACGGTGACGAGGCGCCGGTCAAGCGTAAGCGGCGAGGTTCACGGCCCCCGTTAGCCATTCGGCGTTTCCTCTGCCATGGTGGGTAGTGAATGGACTCACCAGCATGGAGGATGCCATGACGCGTACCGCAAAAGTCGAGCCGATACAGCGGGAGACCCAGGAGGCCATCCTGGTCAGCGGCTGGCGGGTGGTCGACGTGACCGACCCCGACCAGCCGCAGGAGATATCCCGCCACGACAGCGAGCCCGAAGCCATCCGCGCCGCCCGCGACTACGAACACGAGACCTCGCTCGAGCCCGGCTCGCCGCCCGACGACACTCAGGACTACGACGCCTCCGATCCCCAAGGCGTCAAGGAGCTGCCCTGATCGCTCAATGCCGCCAGGGCTGTCGCTGGCCCCGGGTCAGCGAGCGCCACAGCCACTCGAGCGGCCCATAGCGGAAATGGCGCAGCCACAGCGGCGCCAGCCATAGCTGCAGCAGCCAGATGCCCATCACCATCAGCATCTGGCCGCTGCGCTCGACGTGCCCGAACATGCCCAGACCGTGGCCATAAAAGATCAGGCTGCAGATCACGCTCTGCAGGATGTACTGGCTGAGGGCGGTCCTCCCCACTGCTGCCAGCCGTAGCCGCAGGCGCCCCATGGCATTGGCTCGCAGCAACAGCATCACGACGCTCACCCAGCCGAAGGCAACCAGCACGCTGCCCCAGTAGTTGAACTGGGTGCCCACGAACATCGAACGCGGGCCCCAGGCGTTGGCAAAGTTCCAATGCACACCGTAGAGGATCGTGGGCACGCCCAGCAGCAAGGCGACAGCCAACAGCGAGAGATAGGTCCTGCGGCTGGCCCGGCCGGTCAGGATACCCCACCGGAACAGCGCCATACCGATCAGCATCAATCCCGCGCTTCGCCACAGACCCCAGATAAGCAGGGTAAAAGTCTGCATCTCGAAGGCCATTTCGGCTCGCTGGGGAAGCTGCTGCCACCAGCCGCTGCGGTAACGCTCGACTTCGCCCGCCAGCTGCGTCGCGGATGGCTGCCATTCGGCCATGAACGTCTGGCGGTCCGCTTCCGACCATGCCGGCACCGTCGCATCGAAGGCCAGAAACAGCAGCGAGGTCACTGCCAGCAACACGACGCCCAGCGCCAGCTGCCGCGACGGAGCAAGGTGACGCAGAGGAAAGAGCACCAGCGCACAGACGGCAAAGGTGAAGAGAATGTCGCCATACCAGAGGAGATAGGCGTGGGCGATACCGAACAGTATCAGCCAGGCGTGGCGCCGACTGTGCAGCGGCCAGGCCGGCTTGCCACATGCCTCGGCCCGCTCGGCGTAAAGCACGATACCGGCCCCGAACAGCATGGCGAACAACGCCATCATCTTCTGATCGGCCAGCACGTGCCCAGTGAGCCAGACCACCAGATCGATGCCTTCGAGCCGCCCCCAGGCAGTCGGGTTCAGATAGGCCGCCTGAGGCATCGCGAACGCCTGAACGTTCATCACCAGAATGCCGAGCAGCGCCACGCCGCGCAGCACGTCGAGTGCCTCGATGCGTGCCGTCGCGCCCTGATCGGCACGACGGCACGCTTGCCGGGTCCGGCTCACCCGCCACCCTCCCGACTCAGTCGGGCGGTGGGATCACCGTCATGCATGAGTACGCCTGGCAAACTCAACTGAACACCTGTATTGCCGAGTCATGAATGCCGACTAGCCGCTCGGAGTCGGTTCGGCAGGCATGGCCTTGGCAATGGCCTCTTCCGTGCGACGATGAGCGGGCCGATCCTTGAGGCCATTCCAGTAGGCTTCGAACTCCGGGCGCCTGTCCAGCGTGCCGAACTGCATGCCCCAGCCGATGTGGGAGCCGACATAGATGTCGGCGGCGGTGAAGCTGTCGCCGGCAATGTAACGCCGTCCCGCTACCGCCTTGGCCAGGGTGTCGACCGCCGTCTCGCAGCTGCCGCAGCCGAACTGCATCTGCTGCTCCGAGCTCAAGGTGAAATTGGCGGACTTCAGAGATATCGCCATCTCCAGCGGCCCGGCTGTGAAGAACAGCCAGCGGTAGTAGTCGCCTCGACCTTCGGGCGTCGGCAACAGACCGGCCTCAGGGAACGCCTCGGCCAGATAGGCGCAGATGGCGGCCGCCTCGGTGACGACGGTGTTGCCATGGCGTATGGCCGGCACCTTGCCCATGGGATTGATGGCAAGATACTCGGGCGATTTCATCGGCGGACCGTACTCGATCACCTCCATGCGATAGGGCTGCCCCAGCTCTTCCAGCATCCAGTGCACGATGCCACCCCGGGACCAGGGGTTGGTGTAAAAGACGATCTCTTCCTGCATGTTCCGCTCCCTCTTGTGGTGTGTGTCACAGGCAGGATAGGCCCCATCACTGACAGATTCTGGCAGCAGGGTGCTCAGCCACTCGCGTTCGAGCACCGCCCGCGGCCGGGCGTAGCGCTCCCCCGTGGCAATGGCGGCCTCGATACGGTCGGCCCGGAAGTTGCGAAACGCCTGCCTTAGCTCACACCAGGCGACGACGAGACGCGTCGATTCGAAGAAAGCGATCACGAAGGGCCAGATGACGCGCTCCGAGCGCCTGCCATGCTGGTCCGAGTAAAGAATGCGCAGCTTTGACTGATGACGAATGGCCCGGCGCAGCTCCTCGAGATCGACGCTTTGGCGTCTCTCCCAGCCTGGTCCCACCAGCAGCGCAGAGTCCTGCATTCGGTGCCTGTGTTCGCCGGGCAGCACTGCCGCCACCTTGGCCAGCGCATCACCCGCTGCGTTCGCGAGGCCGTCGTCGGCTCGCCGCTGCACCCAACGCAACCCCAGCGTGAGCGCCTCGATCTCTTCCTCGGAAAACATCAGCGGCGGCAGCATCAAGCCCGGCTCGAGTCGATAGCCCATACCCGGCTCGCCTTCGATCTCGGCACCGATGGCACGCAGCGAAGCGATGTCGCGGTACAGGGTGCGCAGCGAGACACCCAGCTCCTGCGCCAGCGCGGTACCGCTCACCGGGCAGCGGTGACGTCGCAGGATCTGCAGCAGGTCGAGAAGGCGCGTCGTCCGGGACATGGTGGAGTCATACTCGCGTCGGCTGGCAATGCAGGGTTGATTGACAACATAGATCGGTTGGCAACGTAGCTCGATGGGCTCAGCGGCCCGGCTTCGTGCGGCGGGGTTTTCCCCCCTTTCCGCTCTGACCACCGGCCGGCTTGGGTTTCCCGTGCAGCGACTTCTTGTTTCTGGCATTGGCCGCCGGCTTCGCTCCACCACCCTTGCCGACGGCTCCAGCTTTAGCCGCTTTTCCCGCAGCGGTCTTACCCTTCGCGCGACCGCTCGCCGACGACTTGCCCTTGGCATCCCGCCTCGCCGTGGCCGCCGTTCCCTTCGCGGCCTGCCCCGTCTTGCGCTTGTTGGGTGCCTTGGTAGGCGATGGTTTCCTGCTCTTGGGCGAGGCATCGGAACTCGACCCCTCGGTCAAGGCAACGATGGTGTCGACCTCCTTCTGGGTCAGGTCGCGCCAGTCTCCCAATGCCAGCCCCTTGAGCGTCACGTTCATGATGCGTATGCGTTCGAGCCTGGTGACTTCGTAACCGAATTTTTCGCACATCCGCCGGATCTGACGATTCAACCCCTGCACCAGCGTTATGTTGAAAACGAAGGTCGACTCCTTGACCACCTTGCAGCGCTTGGTCACCTCTCCGAGGATGCGGACACCTGAAGCCATCCCCTCGATGAATTCATCGGTAATCGGCTTGTCGACGGTGACCCGATACTCCTTTTCATGATTGTTGCTGGCCCGCAGGATCTTGTTGACCAGATCACCGTTGTTGGTAAGGAAAATCAGCCCTTGGGAATCCTTGTCCAGCCGACCGATGGGGAAGATACGTACCCCATGGTTGACGAAGTCGACGATGTTGTCCTTCTCGCTCGGCTCGGTGGTACTGACGATGCCTACAGGCTTGTTCAGGGCAATGAACACCAGATCTTCGGCTTCCTGGGGTTCGATGAGCTGACCGTTGACCTTGACTTCATCGCCGGGAAAGACCTGGTCCCCCGTCTTGGCACGCTTGCCGTTGAGCCACACGTTGCCCTGTTCGACATAGCGGTCGGCTTCGCGCCTGGAGCACAAACCGCTTTCACTGATGTATTTGTTGATACGGGTAGAAGAACCGAAGGCCATGACGCTCTTACCAGAGAGATGCGGGAAACGGTATGGCATTCAAGCATGCTACGCCGTGCCGGTGAAAGCCCCTGTCGGAACGCCTCAGATCAAGGTGTGCCGACTTCGGCGCTTTCGATCACTTCGGGCTCTGCCCTGGCCTGCTCGACCCACTCCTGCATCGGCCCAGAGCGCAGCAGCGTCTGGCGGTAGGCTTCGGCAGGCGGCGAGAGCTTCACGCCGTAGCTGGCGAAACGAAACGCCACCGGTGCGAACATGCAGTCGGCGATGGAGAACTCGCCGAAGAGCCAGGGACCGCGGTGCCCGTAGCGCTCGCTGCCCTGGGTCCAGATCTGCTCGATCCGCCTGATCTCTGCCTCGAGGGTCTCGCTGATCGATACCCGTCGTCCGTTGGCGCGGCAGTTCATCGGCATGCAGGTTCGCAGCTCGACGAAGCCGGCATGCATCTCGGCGCTGAGCGCGCGCGCTTCGGCTCGCTCATGCCGCGACGCCGGCCAGCCGGCCCCCGACAGGTAACACTCGGAAAGGTACTCGCAGATCGCCAGCGAGTCCCAAACGGTCAGCTCGCCATCGTGCAGTACCGGCACCTTGCCCGCCTGGTTGTGCGCGGCCAGCGCCTCCCGTGTAATGTCCTGCGCCAGAGGGATACGGATTTCCTCGAATGGCAGGCCGTGCATGCGCAGCAGCAGCCAGGGTCTGAGCGACCATGAAGAGTAGTTCTTGTTACCGATGACGAGTTTCACGCGACCTCCCTTTACGGCGTGCCAGGCCCCTACTGTGCAATGGCTGCTGCATGGCGTCCAGCCGGGCACAGGCAAACGGGCCCCCAAGCGCAGCGCGTTACGCTCGAAAGGCTCGCTCTGCCGCATCAGTTGAACAAGATACCCAGGCGTGAACTCAGCGTGTAGTCGGCTTCCAGCGCCATCAGGGCCGCCAGGAACAGCAGCACCGCCGGCGGCACCAGCACCGTATAGACGATCGACAGGCGCTCCCAGGCCATGTGCATGAAGAAGGCCACGATCAGCCCGGCCTTGAGCAGCATGAACAGGGTGATCAACCCCCATTTGGGCAGGCCTTCGAGCCCTGAGAGATCCACCAGATACGAGAACACGCTGAGCACGAACAGCCAGATCCATACGCGCAGGTAGACGCGCAGTGCGGGCTGTTGATGGCTGCCTTGGTCCATGGTGCCCCCCCCTACCACAGATAGAAGAACGCGAAGATGAAGACCCAAACCAGGTCGACGAAATGCCAGTAGAGCCCCAGGCTCTCGATCATCCCGTAGTTGCCCTTGCGACCGGTGAGAAAGCCGGGGCGGCTCCCTTCCAGGGAGCCGCGCATGACCTTGACCGCCATGATCACGATGAAGATGACGCCAATGGTGACATGGGTACCGTGAAAGCCGGTGATCAGGAAGAACACCGCACCGAACTGCGCCGCTCCCCAGGGGTTCTCCCAGGGACGAACGCCCTCGCCGATGAGAATGGTCCATTCGAAGGCCTGCATACCGACGAAGACCGCCCCGAGCAGCGCGGTGACGAGCAACAGCGCGGCCGTCTTGCGGCGGTCCTTGGCATAGCCGTACTTCACCGCCAGCGCCATGGTGCCGCTGCTCGAGATCAGGATGAAGGTCATGATGGCGATCAGCAGCAGCGGGATCGACTGGCCACCCACGGTGAGCGCGAACACTTCACTGGCATCCGGCCAGGGCTCCACGGTCGATATGCGCAATACCATGTAGCCGACCAGAAAACAGGCGAAGATGAACACATCGCTGAGGATGAACAGCCACATCATCGTCTTGCCCCAGGGCATGTCGAACACACGGCGCTCTGCCGCCCAGTCGTTGACCAGGCCGGCCATACCCTCCTGAGGCGTCGGACGTCTTATCTCGTCTGGCGACAGCGGACTGCCGGGATGCAGATTGGCCATGATCCTGTCCTCATGTGGTCAGCAGCAGCGCGAAGAGAATCCCCCATACCAGCAGCAGGAAATGCCAGTACAGCGCACACAGTTCGACGCTGGGCAGCATCTCCCGCGGTGTGGCCCCCCGCTGCAGGCGGAACAGGCTGCGCGACCAGGCGAACAGCCCGCCGAGCAGGTGCAGGACGTGCAGCGCCGTGAGCAGAAAGAAGAAGGCGTTGGCCGGGTTGGCCGCCAGGTAGATCCCCCTGGCCTGCAGCTGCCACCAGGCCAGCGCCTGGCCCAGAATGAAAGCGATGGTGAAACCGCCTCCCACCAGCAGGCCCCACCGCAGCCTCGCAGCATTGTCACGGCGTGCAGCCTGCCAGGCGGACTGCAGCGCCACGCTGCCGAGCACCAGGCAGGCGCTGTTCCACCACAGCAGACCGGGCACCGCCAGCGGGCGCCAGTCGTGGCCCATCTCCTGTCGCATCAGGTAGGCGCTGATGGTCAAGGCGAACAGCGACGTGGCCACCGCCAGAAACACCGCCAGGCCGACGCGCGGAGCGGTCAATGCGGGCGGCAATTGGCTGCGCTGCGCAGCGGCGCCCTGCGCCTCCCAAGGGCGCACGTTGATCGAATGACTGAACAGCCAGCCGCCGAACAGCGCCATCATCACGGCCAGAAACACCAGCGTCACCGTCATGTCGGCAGCCTCCCTTGCGCCGCCTCCTGGCTCATCGGATCGACCTTCTCGACCTCGTCGGGCGGCATGTTCTGGGGAATGAAGTCATGCTTGGCGCCAGGCACGCCGTAGTCGTAGGCCCAGCGATAGACCACCGGCAGCTCGGCGCCGAAATTGCCGTGACGTGGCGGGGTGTGCTCCGTCTGCCACTCGAGGGTGGTCGCCTGCCAGGGATTGGGCCCCGCTTCGCGGCCGCGGAAATAGCTGCGTACCAGGTTGTAGAAGAACACCAGTTGCACCAGCGCGACGACGATCGCCGCCACGCTCATGAAGGCATTGAGAGTCTGGATCGAATCGGGAATGTAGGCGGTCTCGCCGTAGCCGTAGTAGCGGCGCGGCACGCCGGCAAACCCCATGAAGTGCATCGGATAGAAGATCGCGTAGGCGCCCAGGAAGGTGACCCAGAAGTGGATCTTGCCCAGGGTGTCGTCGAGCATGCGCCCGGTGATCTTGGGGTACCAGTGATACATCGCGCCGAACACCACCAGCACCGGTGCCACCGCCATCACCATGTGGAAATGGCCGACCACGAAGTAGGTGTCCGCCAGCGGCACGTCGACGGTGACGTTGCCCAGGAACAGCCCGCTGAGCCCACCGTTGACGAAGGTGAAGATGAAGCCGATGGCGAACAGCATCGGCACCGTCATGCGAATGTTGCCGCGCCACAGCGTGAGTACCCAGTTGTAGACCTTGATCGCCGTGGGCACCGCGATGATCAGCGTGGTGGTGGCGAACAGGAAGCCGAAATAGGGATTCATGCCGCTGATGAACATGTGGTGAGCCCAGACCACGAAGCTGAGCACGCCGATGATGATGATCGCCCACACCATCATGCGGTAGCCGAAGATGTTCTTGCGCGCGTGGGTGGCGAGGATGTCGGAGACGATGCCGAAGGCCGGCAGCGCGACGATATAGACCTCAGGATGGCCGAAGAACCAGAACAGATGCTGATAGAGCAAGGGGCTGCCACCGGCGTGGGTGGAGTGCTCGCCGAGGTTGAGCATCTCCGGCATGAAGAAGCTGGTGCCCAGCAGCATGTCGCAGAGCATCATCAGGATCGCCACCAGCAGCGCCGGAAAGGCCAGCAGCGCCATCACCGTGGCCATGAAGATGCCCCAGATGGTCAGCGGCAGGCGCATCAGCGTCATGCCGCGGGTGCGCGCCTGCAGCACCGTGACCACGTAGTTGAGCCCGCCCATGGTGAAACCGGCGATGAACACCCCCAGCGACGCCAGCATCAGCAGAATGCCGCCGTCGATCCCCGGAGTGCCGGGACTGATCGCCTGGGGCGGATACAACGTCCAGCCCGCGCCCGTGGCTCCGCCGGGCACGAAGAAGCTGGCCACCAGGATCAGCACCGCCGCCAGGTAGAACCAGTAGCTCAGCATGTTGAGATAGGGAAAGGCCATGTCCCGCGCACCGCACATCAAGGGGATCAGGTAGTTGCCGAAGGCGCCCAGGAAGAGTGCGGTGAGGAGATAGACCACCATGATCATGCCGTGCATGGTGACGTACTGCAGATAACTCGATGGATCGATCAGCGCAAAGGTGTTGGGAAAACCCAGTTGCAAGCGCATCAGGATCGACAGCACCAATGCCACCAGCCCGATGGCAATGGCAGTCAGGCCGTACTGGATGGCGATCACCTTGGCATCCTGGCTCCACACGTACTTGCCAATGAAGGACTTGGGGTGAACCAGCTCCACATTGTCGAACTCGCCCGCCTGGGCATGAGGCACTCCGTGATGTCCGGGTTCCACCATGACTCACTCCTCCACACCGCCTGGGTTCACCGCCGCCATGTCACCCTGGGCTGCGGCAGGGTCGTGATATACGCCACCACGTCGCGGACCGCCCGGTCGTCGACCAGCACCTGGGCCATCTCGATCATCTGGTTGCCATACGGGTCATCGCGATGCCGCCCACGCACCCCGTGGCGGAAATTCTGCAGTTGCCGCTCCAGATACCAATCCGGCAGTCCCGCCAGACGCGGCCCATTGGTGGCACGTATACCCTCCCCCTGCTGCCCATGGCAGTTGGCACAGGTACGATAGCGCCGCGCGCCCCGTTCGGGATCGCCGCCGACAAGTCTGGCCTGGGCGGGTTGGTCGGGCAGGGTCTCGATGAAGGCCGATACGTCGGCAATCGCCTGACGGTCGGCCAGCAAGGTGGCGAACGGCCGCATCTGCTGGCCATAGATGTCGTCTTCGTGGCTGCCGCGGGCACCGGAGCGAAACAGCCCGAGCTGGCGCTCGAGATACCAGGCATCCAACCCGGCAAGTTTCGGCGCGTTGAGAGCCTGGTTGCCCTGCCCCTCGGCCCCATGGCAGGCGGCGCAGGTGACATAGAGCCCCGCCCCAGCCGCAGGGTTGCCCGGCGCCAATTGGGCAAGTTCGGCAAAGGTGGGCTGTTCCCCGAGCCAGGCATCGAAAACCTCCTGCTCGACCACTTCGATACGCCCACGCATGGCGAAATGGGCGATGCCGCACAGCTGGGCGCAGACGATCTCGTACTCACCCACCACCGTGGGCGTGAACCAGAAATAGGAGGTCTGTCCCGGCACCATGTCCATCTTGGCCCGGAAGTTGGCCACCTTGACGTTGTGCAGCACGTCCTTGGAGCGCAGCACCATCTTCACCGGACGATCCACTGGCAGCATCAGATGCGGCGACGTGATAAGGATGTCGTCCTGGCCGGCGGGGTCGTCGACCATGCCGAAAGGGTTGCGCTCGTCGATGAAGCGATTGTGGGCGGCTCCGAATCGCCCATCCTCACCGGGAAAGCGAAAGCTCCAGTGCCATTGCTGCCCCACCACCTCGACCTGGTGGGCATCTTCAGGCGGCGAAACGAAAGCGCCCCAGACGAGCAGCCCAGGCGCCAGCAGGCCGGCGATCCCCAGTGTGGTGACCCCGGTCAGCCACAGCTCGAGCGACTTGTTCTCGGGGTCGTACTGGGAACGCCGGCGTTTGTTGAACCGGTAGCGGACGACCACATAGGCCAGGAACAGATTGACGGCCAGGAAGACCGCCCCGGTCACCCAGAGGGTGATCGTGATGGTGTCGTCGATCGTTCCCCAGTTGGAAGCCAACGGGGTGAGATACCAGGGGCTGAGGAAGAAGAACAGCACTGACCCCACTGCCAGCACGATGACCGCAACCGCAATAGCCATGGCTCTCTCCTTCCTCCAGGCAAAGAGCAGGATCCTGGCAAAGAGCAGGATCGACGACAGCGACGCACAGGTCTAGATACCGGTCCCGCAATGATGCCGGCGCTCTTCCGCTGTGACCTTGTCGATGACGACCTCGGGATGATGCCGATGTATCGCCGAATAGATCATCGACTCGCGCTCGTTGGGGACATCCACCATCATCAGATAAGCCCCGTGTTCGATCTCATCTTCGTACTTGTCGACCTTCACGTCGTGTACCGACACTCCGACCATGGTGCTGGTCCAGATACCGAACAAACCGCCAAAGATGCCCATGCCGATGATCGTGGTGGCTATGCCGGCGCTGGTGAAGCCTTCGCCCAGGAAGTAATAGACCACCACCCCGAGCACGCATCCCAGAGGAATGCCGAACAGCAGGCCGCGCACGGCGGCGTGTGCCACGTCCGAAGTCTGCAGCAGCGTGGCGCAGTTGATGCCGTGCTCCTTGAGTTTCAGCCAGTCACGGCCAGTGACGTGAACTTCCTTGTCAGTCAGGCCCAGATCGGTGAGCTCATGGGCGACGTTGACGGTAGTAGCCAGATCAGGGGTTAGGAAGTAGAGGCGCTGCATGGCATGCCCTCCTCTATTATTAATGTCAGGGGAGACGCAGCGCGATTGGGGGCCACACTCAATTGTGCGGCACACTTCCAGTGTGTAACGTTCTTCCTTAATTAATTATTCCCTAAAACATCACGGCGTCTTTAGTTGACCCGATCCGTTGGGTATTTCCTTTATTAAAGTTGTCCAAATCGCCTCTCTGGGCAAGTTCCTTTTGACGGCGCATGTTTCATGACACAAGCGGACCGCCTGGCAGCGCTCTCGCGGCCATCTCCCGGCAGGTGCCTTGGGCCCGACATCCGGGTAGACTGCGTGTATAGACAATTACCTCTCCAGAAAGGACTCAGCTCAGCATGGGCAGCACGATTCCACTTTATCTGCAGATTCAGCAGCATCTGCTGGAAAAGATACGGAGCGGCACCTGGCCGGCACACCATCAGATTCCCCCCGAAGAGCAGCTGGCCCGTGACTTCGGTGTCAGCCGCATGACCGCCAACAAGGCGATCCGCGATCTCGTGCAGCAGGGTTACCTGACCCGCCAGCCCGGGCTCGGCACCTTCGTCACCGACCGCAAGGCGGAATCGTCATTGGTCGACGTGCACAACATCGCCGAGGAGGTTCGCGGCCGTGGCCATCGTTACGAGTGTGACGTGCTGCTGGCCGAGGCCATCGCCGCCGACGACGAGGTGGCGCTGCGACTGGGCGTGCGCCTGGGCACGCGGGTGTTCCACACGCGTATCGTCCACCGAGAGAATGGAGTGCCCATCCAGCTCGAGGATCGCTTCGTCAATCCGCGCTGGGTGCCGGACTATCTGGAAACCGACTTCCATCGCCACACCCCCAACGAAGTGCTGGTGGCAGCCTGCCCGATCACCGACGTGGAGCACGTGGTCGAGGCGGTACAGGTCGACACCACCACCGCCGAACGCCTCGAAATGGATGCCACACAGCCCTGCCTGAGCATGATACGCCGCACCTGGTCGGGCGAGCATCTGATCAGCTACGCCCGCCTGATCCATCCCGGCGACCGCTACAAACTGCGCTCGGCGCTCTCTCGCCGCGCCAGCTGAGCCCGGATCGTGACGCTTCGATGACGCTGAGCGAGGCCGGTGTAGCCGGCCTCGCTCAGCGGTGGCAAGCGCTATTGCGCGGTGGGAACCTCAGGCCCCGCTCAGCGCCTGAGCCAGGAAGCCTGCCGGCACGGCCAGCATCAGGCTGAGTGCCACGCGGATGAACCACACCACCACGATGCGCCCTACCGAGAGCGGAATGCTGGTGGCCAGGATGCAGGGGATGGAAGCGGAGAAGAACAGCACCGCCGAGACCGATACCACCCCGGCCGCAAAGCGAGCGACGAACTCGGCCTCGGCCATAAGCAGCGCCGGCAGGAACATCTCGGCCAGCCCGGCGGCGGAAGCCTGGGCCAGCGCCATGCCATCTTCCAGCCCCCAGATCGCCACGAAGGGATAGAACAGCAGCCCCAGCCACTCGAACAGCGGCGTGTACTTGGCAGCCAGCAGACCCAGCAGCCCCACCGACATGATCGACGGCAGGATGCTGATCGCCATCAGCAGCCCTTCGCGTACGTTGAGCGCCACGCTGCGATGCAGCCCCGGCGCCTGAGCCGCCACCTCCAGGCCGGCTTTCCATGCCGTGTTCAGCCGCTTGCTGGGTACCGCCTCGGGCTCGCCATCGCTGCGCTCATTGTTCATCTGCGACAGCGGCGGCAAGCGAACGGTCACGGCAGTGACGGCAAAGGTGATCGCCAGCGTCAACCAGAAATAGAGGTTCCACACGCTCATCAGATCCAGCGTGCGCGCCACGATGATCATGAAGGTGGCCGACACCGTGGAGAAACCGGTGGCGATGATCGCCGCCTCCCGCGCCGAATACTGCCCCGCCTGATAGACGCGGTTGGTGATCAGCAAGCCGATGGAGTAGCTGCCCACGAACGAGGCCACGGCATCGATGGCACTACGCCCCGGCGTGCGCCAGATGGGCCGCATGACCGGCTGCAGCAGCACGCCGATCAGCTCCAGCAGGCCGTAGCTGATCAGCAGGGCCAGGAACACCGCGCCGATGGGCACGATCAGTCCTACCGGTATCACCAGCCGATTGAACAGGAACGGCAGCATGTCCGGCTCGTGCAGCAACCCCGGCCCCCAGCCGGTCATCGCCATGATGGCCACGGCGACGCCGGCCAGCTTCAGCACGGTGAAGATGCGGTCGGTGAGACTGCGCCGCCAAGTGCCCTTCCACAGCGGGTAAGCCGCGCCCGCCACGATCAGCGTCAGCGCATAGAGACCTGCAGCACCGCCCAGAAGCTCCCGCGCCGCGGTCACCATGTGGTCCAGCAGGATGGTGTTCCTGCCACCCAAGGTGACGGGAATGAAGAAGATCAGAATCCCCAGCGCGCTGGGTACGAACAACTTGGCCACGGTGAGCCAATTTAAACCGCTTACGCCCCGGGTGACCGGGTCCGGAATCGCCATGGGTGTCGTCCTCGTCTTGTGATTGATGCGTGGCGCCTTATTGTATATACAATACGTTCGACAAAGGCGCCATGCCGAAGCGACGCAAGCACCTACATCTTTAGTCTAAACACGGAATATGCGGCAACGCCTAACCTCACCGCCTATGCGGAAGTCATCCTTCGAAGAAATAAGCAGTTAGCCCGCATTCGAAGCGTGCAGCCGGGAATCTAGGACAAACTATTCGCAGCTTGCCCTTGACCTCCGGCCGATGACGATTTAAATGTATATACATTAAACCGTCAGCCATCAGGAGCCCCTATGCCTGCCAACTCCAAACAGCGCCTCGTCTGGCATGACGTCACGCTCTTCGACGGTCACGACACCCTGCCCCAACCGATGGCGGTGATCGTGGCGGGCGACACCATCGAGCGTGTCGTGCCCATGCATCAGCTCGACCCTAGCGAGAGCGCCGACTGTCAGATCCTCGGCCAGGGTGGCGTGATGACGCCGGGGCTGGTCGACTGCCATACCCACCTGGTATTCGGCGGCTCCCGGGCCGACGAGTTCGAACTCCGTCTCGAGGGCGCCAGCTACGAAGAGATCGCCCGCCGCGGCGGTGGCATCCTCAGCACCGTGCGTGCCACCCGCGAAGCCAGCGAAGAGCAGCTGTTCAGCCTGGCCAGGCCGCGGCTGGAAGCGCTGTTGCGCGAAGGCGTGACCACGGTGGAGATCAAGTCCGGCTACGGCCTGAGCGTGGCCGACGAACTGAAGATGCTGCGCGTGGCACGTCGCCTCGGTGAGGAGCTGCCGGTGCGGGTGATGACCACCCTGCTTGGCGCCCATGCCCTGCCGCCGGAGTACAAGGACGACAGCGACGGCTACATCGACCTGGTGTGCCGCGAGATGATCCCCGCCGCGGCCGCCAAAGGGCTGGCCGATGCAGTGGACGTATTCTGCGAGAAAATCGCCTTCTCGGTGGCTCAGTGCGAGCGCGTCTTCGAGGCTGCCGAAGCCCACGGCCTGCCGATCAAGGCCCATGCCGAGCAGCTCTCGAACCTGGGCGGCAGTGCGATGGCGGCCCGGCATGGCGCGCTCTCCGCCGATCACATCGAATATCTCGACGAGCAAGGCGTCAACGCCCTGCGCGAGGCCGGCAGCGTCGCGGTGCTGCTGCCCGGCGCCTTCCACACCCTGCGCGAGACGCAGCTGCCGCCCATCGCCGCACTGCGCGAAGCCGGTGTGCCCATGGCCATCGCCACCGACGCCAACCCCGGCAGCTCGCCGCTGTTCATGCCCACGCTGATGCTGAACTTCGCCTGCACCCTGTTCCGCCTGACGCCGCGCGAAGCCCTGGCCGGCATGACCGTCCACGGCGCCCGGGCGCTGGGCCTGCACGCACAGCAATTGGGCCGCATCGTCCCGGGCGCACCGGCGGACCTGTGCCTATGGGACGTCGGCTCACCCGCCGAGCTGGCCTACGCCGTGCAGCCCGGACGCCTGCGTCAGCGGATGTTCAACGGAGAGATAACCCATGGCTAATCGATGGGCGCCGGGTGTAGCCAAAAGCGAAGCGTCTTTTTCATGGATGAAAAAGTCGAGCGCCCAGGGATGGGTTCACAGCGTCTTCGCGTTGGCTGCTCCCGGGGTAGCCCCGACCTAAGGAGGAAGATATGAACTCCATTTATCTTGATGCCATCGATATGTCCCCCTGGGCCGGGCGCGAAGACCCGGAGCCCGACAGCCTGCGCTGGCATCAGGTCATCACTCCGGTGAAGTCGGACAGCGCCCCCGGCGCCGCCCTGCTCGGCTTCGCCTCGGATGCCGGCGTGGCGCGCAACCAGGGCCGCGTGGGGGCCGCCGAAGGCCCGCGGGCACTGCGCAAGGCGCTGGCACCGCTGGCCTGGCATCGCAGCGCGCCGGTGTTCGATGCCGGCGACGTCAGCTGCCACGGCAACGACGACCTGGAAGCAGCCCAGCAGCGCCTGGCCGAACGGGTCGCCGCCCTGTTGGCCCACGGCCACCTGCCGCTGGTGCTGGGCGGCGGCCACGAGGTGGCCTTCGGCAGCTGGTCGGGCCTGGCACGCCACTTCGAGGCCCAGGGCGAGGCCCGCCC
>NZ_BAEU01000125.1:0-24701 GCF_000246875.1 Halomonas sp. KM-1 | reverse complement strand
GCGGCCGAAGCCGCCAGTCAGGGGCTCGATCGCGCCATCGAGGGTGAGTCGGATGCCGTAGCCAACGCCCGGCAGGCGCAGGAAGCTGCCAATAGCTTCATCAATCTGGTGCGCCGCGCCGTGGAACAGGCATGGGTGATTCCCCCTGGAGCCGGCGGTGGGCTTGCGGCCACGGTTCAGGTCCAGTTGGGTCCCTCGGGGGAGCTTTTTGGCGCTACCATTACTCAAAGTAGCGGAGATAGCAGTTTCGATCGTTCCGCCCTACAGGCTGTGGAAGCCGCCGCACCCTTTGGCGAACTGCGCCAATTGCCGCCGGCGGCACAACGTGACTTCCGCCAGTTCAATCTGCGTTTCACACCGGGAGATGTACGCTGATGAAAGCCCTGATGACCATCTGGTTGAGCGCCATGCTGTTGCTGTTCAGCTCGCTTGCCCAGGCCAATCTCACCATCGAGATCACACGCGGCAGTGACCGGGCCACCCCCATTGCCATAGTGCCGTTCTCCGCCGACGGCGAAAGCCTGCCCGAGGATGTGGCCCAGATCATCAGTGACAATCTGGAGCGCAGCGGCTATTTCGCGCCGCTGCCGCGCAATGCCATGTACGATCGTCCCTCTTCCGGCGACGAGGTGCGCTACGGCCAGTGGCGCGCGCTGGACGTGCGCTATCTGGTAGTGGGTCAGGTCAGCCGTGGGGCTGACGGCTATCGCATTCGCTACGAGCTGATGGACGTCAGCGGCCAGCGCCGCATGCTCGGCGAAAGCGTCAGCGCCGGCAGCAACGAGCTGCGCAGCGGTGCGCACTACGTGAGCGATCAGATCTTCGAGGCCATCACCGGCATTCGTGGTGCCTTCTCGACCCGCATTGCCTACGTCACGGCCCAGGGCGTCGATCAGAACATGCAGTTCGGTCTCTACGTGGCCGATGCCGACGGACACAACAGCCAGCAGGTGCTGAACTCGCGTGAGCCGATCCTGTCACCGGTCTGGTCGCCGGATGGACGCAAGCTGGCCTATGTCTCCTTCGAGACCGAGCGCCCGGCGATCTACGTGCAGGATGTGGGCACCGGGCAGCGCGCCCAGGTGGCGTCGTTCGATGGCATCAACGGCGCACCGGCCTGGTCGCCGGACGGTCGTCGTCTGGCCATGACCCTGTCCAAGGACGGTCAGCCGGACATCTACATCATGGACGTGGGATCGCGCAATCTCGAGCGCATCACCAACAACTCGAGCATCGACACCGAGCCGGCCTGGGCGCCGGACGGTCGCAGCCTGATCTTCACCTCGGACCGCAGCGGCGGCCCGCAGATCTACCGCTACAGCTTCGGCAGCGGCCAGACCGAGCGCTTGACCTTCACCGGTAACTACAACGCCCGTGGGCGTCTGTCGCCGGATGGGGAGGCGCTGTTCTTGATCCACCGCAGCAACAACGGTTTCCAGGTTGCGCGCCAGGATCTCGGTTCCGGCCGTCTTGTCGTGATCAGTGAGACCCGTTCGGATGAGTCGCCTAGTGTTGCGCCCAACGGGACCATGGTAATCTTCGCCACCCAGCAAGGTAACAGCGGGGTGTTGGGGGCCGTTTCGGCCGATGGACGGGCGTCCTACCGGTTGCCTTCGGCGCGTGGTGACGTGCGAGAACCCGCATGGTCACCGTTCTTGAACTAGTGGTACGTGTCATTCGAGTCCTTTGAGGAGTTTGACGATGCAATTCAAGTCACATGCCAGAACTCTGGCAATTGCCCTGTCTCTTGCCCTGATTGCCGGCTGTTCCAGCACCGGTGGCAGCCGTGACGGGTCCATGGATGGCACACGCGCCGATGGTGGCGTCGGCACGGGAACTGCCGGCGCTGGACAGGTCAGCGGTACCGGTGTCAGCGGCGATCGTGCCGGCCAGCAGGCCGACGGTCGTATCCCCGACGTTCGCACCATCTATTTCGACTTCGACCGTGACACCATCCGTTCGGAATTCGAATCGGTCCTGGTCGCGCATGCCCGCTACCTGCGCTCCAACGGCAATGCCCGCGTCGTGCTGCAAGGCCACACCGACGAACGCGGCACCCGCGAGTACAACATGGCGCTGGGTGAGCGTCGTGCCAACTCGGTGAAGCGCTTCCTCGAGGTGCAGGGCGTCTCTCCGTCCCAGCTCCAGGTGGTCAGCTACGGTGAAGAGCGTCTGGCGGTGCGTGGCAACGGCGAAGATGCACATGCCCAGAATCGTCGCGTGGTCTTTGCCTACTGAGCGAACAGGCGCCGATAAGCGCCGAGGGAGTAAAGCATGAGACACAGTCTGAAAAGGCTGTGCGGCGCGGGAGCCCTGGTGCTCCCGCTGTCCGTGATGAGCCTTGTCGAAGCGCAGCAGCGCCCGATCGTGGAAGACCGCACCGCTCAGCCCCGCGGGTTCATGGAGCAGGCCGAAGTGCGTGAAGAGCCCGGTGGCAGCCTGGTGCTCTACAATCAGTTGCAGGACCATCAACGCGAGATGCAGCAACTGCGCGGTCAGATCGAGGAGCTGCGTCACCAGCTCGAGCAGCTGCGCAACCAGACCCGCCAGCAGTACATGGACCTCGACGAGCGGATCACCGCCGGCAGCGCCGGTATTCAGACCAGTCCCGAGGTCGATCAGGACGCGGCTCGCCAGGTAGCGCAGACGCCGTCTCCCAGCGGCACCAGCGCCGATGCGCAGGCTGCCTATCAGGCCGCTTTCGCCAAGGTTCAGTCGCGCCAGTTCGGCGAGGCCATCCAGGCCTTCGATGCCTTCGTCGTCGACCACCCCGACACCACGCTCACGGCCAACGGCTACTACTGGCTGGGCGAGCTGCATTCGGCGGAGGCCAACCTGGATCAGGCGGAGACGGCATTCCGCACGGTCATCGACGACTATCCGCAAAGCAGCAAGGTGCCGGATGCTCTGTACAAGCTGGGCCTGATCAAGGCACGTCAGGGCGAGCTCGAGGAGAGCCGTGGCCTGCTCGAACGGGTGCGTGACGACTATCCTGACAGTAGTGCCGCTGGCCTCGCCAACGATTTCCTGCGCCAGTCGCTGTAACGCACTGGCCCTGCCAAAGGAGTGAAGATGACCTGCAAGTTCGACTACGAGGCGCCCGCCGATCTGCTTCGCGATCGCATCGTCCTGGTGACGGGGGCCGGTGACGGCATCGGTCGCGCCGCTGCGCTGGCCTATGCCCGTCACGGTGCCACGGTGGTATTGCTGGGACGCACCATCGCCAAGTTGGAAAAGGTCTACGACGAGATCGAGACCGCCGGCGGGCCTCAGCCGGCCATCTTTCCGCTCAATCTCGAAGGCGCCACGCTGAAGGACTACCACGACATGGCCGAGACGCTGGACAAGGAGTTCGGCCGGCTCGATGGCATTCTGCACAACGCGGGCCTGCTCGGTCGCATCACCCCGTTCGAGCAGTACAACCCCGAGCTGTGGGATCAGGTCATGCAGATCAACATCAACGGCCCGGTGTGGATGACCCAGGCTCTGCTGCCGCTGCTGAAGTCTTCAGCCGATGCTTCCGTGGTGTTTACCTCGTCGAGCGTGGGACGTAAGGGGCGTGCCTACTGGGGCGCCTATGCCGTCTCCAAGTTCGCCACCGAGGGCTTCATGGAGGTGCTGGCGGAGGAAGTCGAGCACCTGGGCACGATCCGGGTCAACACCCTGAACCCAGGGGCAACCCGCACCAAGATGCGCGCCAACGCCTATCCGGGCGAAGACCCGCAGACGTTACGTACGCCGGAAGAGATCATGCCGACCTATCTGTGGCTGATGGGGCCGGATAGCAAGGGGGTAAACGGCCAGCGCTTCGACGCCCAGCCTAAATAACAAATGGCTGCGCGGGCGAATCGCTGCGTTGCCCGAATGCTCGCATTCCTCACGTATAACCCCATACGCTCGGATTGCTGTGCCTCGGGCGCCTGGCGCTTCATCCCGCTCGCCTATTTGCGCTAGCTTAGCGGTCTCTGGTTTGACTGCAGCCTGTCTGGGGCTTCTCAGACGGGCTGTAGCAGGGCTTCCACCAGCGCTTCGCAGGTCTCGAACCAGAGATCGGCCGGCCACTGCCGGTAATCCTCTCCCTCCTCGATGTAACCGTAACCCACGGCGACGGCGACCATGCCGGCGGCGCGGGCGGCCTGCATGTCGCGCAGGTGGTCGCCGATGTACCAGCAGCGGGCGGGAGAGACGTCCAGCCGTTCCGCTGCCACCCACAGCGGCTCCGGCGCGGGCTTGCGCTGCGGCAGGTCGTCGGCGCAGAGCAGGGCGCCCGGGGTCAGTCCCAGGCTTTCGATCAGCGGTGCGGCGTAGGCGCGCGGTTTGTTGGTGACGATGCCCCAGGGGCGATGCTGCGCTTCCCACCTGGTCAGCAACCGGTCGAGGTGGGGGAACAGGCAGCTCTCGTCGGCTACCGCCCGGCCATAGGCATCAAGCAGGAACTGGCGCGCTTCGTCATGGCCGTGATGCGTCTTGTCCAGACCCAGCGCCAGGGCGACCAGGGCGCTGCCGCCATTCGACACCTGGGCCCGAATCACCGGGTAGGGCAGCGGCTCCATGCCGTGATGAGCCCGCAGGGCGTTCGTGGCGCGTGCCAGATCGGGGGCGGTGTCGACAAGGGTACCGTCGAGATCGAACAGCAATGCTGCGGGAGGCGACGCGTTCATGCCTGCTCCCGCTGGCAGTGCATCAGGTAGTTGACCGAGACGTCGTTGCTGGAGAGGCGATAGCGCCGCGTCAGCGGATTGTAGACCAGGCCGCTCTGCTCGCGGACGCTGAGGCCGTGCTCGCGGCACCAGCCGGCAAGCTCGGCAGGGCGAATGAACTTGCGATACTCGTGGGTGCCACGAGGCAGCATCTGCAACAGGTATTCGGCCCCGACGATGGCCAGGGCGTAGGCCTTGGGGTTGCGGTTGATGGTCGAGAAGAACACTTGCCCGCCCGGTTTGACCAGCGAGGTGCAGGCGCGAATGACCGAACCCGGATCGGGCACGTGCTCGAGCATTTCGAGGCAGGTCACCACGTCGTATTCGCCGGGCTGTTCGGCGGCCATGGCCTCGGCGCTGGCCTGGCGATACTCGACATCGACGCCGCTCTCCTGAGCATGCAGGCGTGCCACGGCGAGGGGCGCCTCGCCCATGTCGATACCGGTGACCTTGGCGCCGCGATGGGCCATGGCCTCGGCGAGTATGCCGCCCCCGCAGCCGACGTCCAGCACCTTGCGCCCGGCCAGGCCGCAGCGGGCATCGATGAAGTCCAGACGCAGCGGATTGATGTCATGCAGCGGTTTGAACTCGCTCTGCGGATCCCACCAGCGGCTGGCCAGAGCCTCGAACTTGGCGATCTCGCCCTGGTCGACGTTGTGGTGGAAACTTGCGCTCATGTGATCTCTCCGTGTCAATTGGGCTGGCACCCTGGCAACATTCTTTACCTTCGGTATCATGCGCTATTGTACCCGTAGCTGCCCGGGCTTTCCCATGACGGAATCTAGGACAGGCCCGGGAAGTTCTTTTCCACCAACCGACAAGGAAGGCACCATGATCCGCAAGGCCGTACTCCCCGTTGCCGGTTTCGGCACCCGCTGTCTGCCGGCTTCGAAGGCGATTCCCAAGGAGATGATCACCATCGTCGATCGTCCCGTGATCCAGTATGTGGTCGACGAGGCGGTCAAGGCCGGTATTCGCGACATCGTGCTGGTGACCCACGCCAGCAAGAGCGCCATCGAGAACCACTTCGACACCCATTTCGAACTGGAAGCCACTCTCGAGGCCAAGAACAAGCAGGAGCTGCTCGATGAGCTGCGCTCCATCGTACCCGCCGACGTCAACATCATCAGCGTACGGCAGCACGAGCCGCTGGGGCTCGGTCATGCCGTGCTCTGTGCGCGACCGGTGATCGGCGACGACGAGCCGTTTGCGGTGCTGCTGCCGGACGTGCTGGTGGACGACGAAGGGCTAGAGCGCAACGATCTCGCCGGCATGCTGGATGCCTACGAGACGACCGGGCGCTCGCAGCTGATGGTGGAGGAGGTGTCCTGGGATAGCGTGCACAAGTACGGCATCGTGAGCCCTGAGGGCGAGCCGCCCGCTGCCGGCAACTCCTGTCCGCTGGCCGGGGTGATCGAGAAGCCGGCCCGGGAGGATGCTCCATCCAATCTGGCCGTGATTGGGCGTTACGTGCTGCCGGGCAGCATCTTTGCGCTGCTGGCCGAGACGCCGCCCGGGGCCGGCGACGAAATCCAGCTCACCGACGCCATCGAGACGCTGCGCCAGCGCGACGGCGTCGATGCCTGGCGCATGTGCGGCAAGACCTACGACTGCGGGCATCAGCTCGGCTATCTCGAGGCCACCCTGGTCTATGCCCGGCGCCACCCCCGTTTTGGCGAGGGATTCCGCGAACTGCTCGCTCGCTATAGCCAAGCGGGGTAAGTGTCATGCGCGTACAGATACATGGCAGCGAACTGGCGGCGGCTACGGCCGCCGCTGCGCTCTCCTGGGTCGGCCACCAGGTCCGCTGGGTGCCGCATGCCTCGATGCGCTGGCCGGCGCTGCAGGCCGCCGACTGGCTGCGTCGTGAGCCCGACTTGCTCGAGCGTCTCGAAGAGGGGTTGGAGCAGGGCACCTTGAGCCTGGCCAATGGTGAAGGCGCGGCTTCGGGCGAGGCCATCGACATTCTCTGGCTCGCGCTCTCGCCGGAGCAGCGCGAGGAAGCCGACGAGCTGGTGGCTGAGGTCGCCGGACGGCAGCAGGGAGCGCTCATCCTGGTCAACAACTCCACCTTTCCGGTGGGCGAGACCGAACGCCTCGAGGCGCGTCTCGGCGGCAACGGTCGGCGCGCCGTCGCCCTGGTCGACATGATCGAGGAAGGGCGCTCCTGGGCCAGTTTCACCCGTCCTGGCCGCTGGCTGCTGGGCTGTGACGACGAGCATGCCGAGGCGCAGGTACGCGAGCTGTTGCGAGCCTTCAACCGGCGGCGTGACGTGATGCAGCTCATGCCGCGCCGCGCCGCGGAGCTGACCAAGCTGGCCACCATCGGCATGCTGGCGACACGTATCAGCTACATGAACGAGATTGCCGGTCTTGCCGACAGCCTGGGCGTCGACGTGGAGTACGTGCGCCAGGGGATGGGGGCCGATTCCCGCATCGGCTATGAGTACCTCTACCCGGGCTGCGGTTTCGGCGGTCCGCACTTTTCCCGCGATCTGATGCGACTGGCCGACGTACAGGAGGCCAGCGGGCGTCAATCCGCGCTGCTCGAACAGGTGCTGGACATCAACGAGCAGAAGAAGGAGACCCTGTTCCGCAAGCTCTGGACCCATTTCCACGGTCAGCTCGAAGGACGCACCGTGGCGATCTGGGGCGCCGCCTTCAAGCCCGGCTCGGCGCGTATCGATCATGCACCGGTGTTGACGCTGCTTCGGGCACTCTGGGCTCAGGGAGTGCGGGTGCAGCTTCACGACCCTGCAGCCGTTCCGGCGCTGCGCGCCGAAGTGGGGGACCACCCGTTGCTCAGCTTGTTCGACGGCGATCCCTATGCCGCCTGTGAAAATGCCGATGCGCTGATGCTGGTCACCGAGTGGAAGCACTACTGGAATCCCGACTGGTCTCGGCTGGCCAAGCTGCTGCATGAGAAGCTGCTGCTGGATGGCCGTAATATCTACGATCCCACCCACGTCGCCAGTTGGGGGTTGGCCTACCGTGGTATCGGTCGGCGTGCCGAACCCGGAGAGAGCTCGACGCGTTGAGGTGGCAGTGTGCGCGCAGGCGTGCAACCTGCTTACAATGGTGAGGCGCCTGCCGCACCTGCCAACAAGGAGTTCGACATGCCCGAAGCGCGTCCTTCCGAGCGACGTCCCATCGTGCCCGATCCTGATACCAGCCTGACAAGGCCGCGCCGCCCTATGACGCCCCAGCCCCGCCTGTGGCCGCTGAAATTGGCCGTGCTGCTGTTGCTGGTCATGCTGGTTGGGGTGAGCTGGCTGGGGTGGCAGGAGCGTGAGCGAATGAATGCGCAGGTGCTCCAGATCACTGCCGAGATGTCCAATGTCCATGCCCGCTTCGATGCCGAGGAGGGCCGCGGCGAGCGTTTCGAGCGCCTCGAGTCGCGCCTCTCGGCGGTCATGGATCATGCCGAATCCCTGGTGGCACGGATGGCCAGTCTGGAAGTCGACGTACAGCAGGTCGGTGAGCGGGACGGTTCGCGATTCGAAGCCATCGATGAACGTATCGACGACATTGCTCTGCTGGTCGATGATCTTTCCGGAAACGTCGAGCGAATAGTCACCGAGGCCGAAGACCGCGAGGCGTTGCTGGGTGCGGTACGCTCATCGCTGAATGCGCTCGAGCGGGCAGGCGAAGAGGGGCGCGAGGTCCTGGCGGCGAGAATCGATGCACTGGCCGAAGATGATGAAAGTGTTGTACAACATGTCGAGGAGCTGCAAAGCGCCCAAGAAGCGCTGGCAGAAGAGCAGCAGAGCATGAGAGCATCGCTCGATGAGCGGCTCGAAGCCCTGGACGAGCATGTCCAGCAGCTCATCGAGCAGCAGCTTGCTGCCTTGGATGAAACCTTCCAGGCTCGCGAAGCAGCGCTGGAGGAGCGGCTCGAGACGCTGGCCGGCGACATCGAGACTGTCGCTGAAGCCGACGAAACCTCTCAGGTCGTCGATGAGCTGCGCGCCAGGCTGGCAGGCATCGATGCGGAACTGCGCGAGCTGCGCCAGGAGCAGCTGTCGCTGAGCGCTGGGCTGGAGGCCCTGCGGTAGGATAGCCGGGGCCAGGGCAGGCCGGCAGCAGTCAAGACGGGAAGCCGTGAATATGGGAAGAGGCGTGATTTCACGCATGGGGGCGGCGGCCCTGTGTCTTGGCATGGCGCATGGAGCGCTGGCACTCGAGGCACGAGTCGACGGGGTGACGGACCCGGTTGCGGAGAACATTCGTCACTATCTCAGCGAACTGGAGGCCGCCCAGTACGACCGCCGTCGCCTCGAAGGCGTGGTGGTGCGTCGTGCTCGCGAGGCCATGCGCGTCTACGGCTACTACGAGCCGCGTATCAGCCCCCGGCTCGATCAGCAGGAGCCGCCGCGTTACGTCGAACTGGCCATCGATCCCGGCCCGCAGGTCGTCGTGCAGGTGCTCGAGGTGCGCATCGAGGGCGACGCTGCCCGCGACGGGCCTTTTCGTGACACCGTGGATGACTTGCCTCTCCAGGTGGGAGATCCCCTGGAGCATGCGCCCTGGGATCGCATGCGCAATCGGTTGGCCAACCTCGCCCTGGAACGGGGCTATTTCGACTGGTCTTTCACCGACCGACGCATGGAAGTGCGCCCCTTCGACGAGAGCGCCAGGCTCTACCTCACTCTCGACAGCGGGCGACGCTACACCTTCGGTAATATCACCATACGCGGCCACCATATCGTCGAAGATCGCTTGCGCAACATCGCGCCCTTCGAACCCGGCCAGCCCTATCTTGCCGGTCAGGTGGCGCTCTATGCCCAGCGGCTCGGGCAGACCAACTGGTTCAGCTCAGTCAGCGTACGGCCAAGGCTCGATGCCCGCCGTGAGCTTGCCCTGGCCCCGCCAACCGTAGGGTGGTGGAACGCGGTGGCGACCGAGGGCGAGGCCGCATTGCCACAGGTGCCTTCGACGCGCACCGCCCTGGCGACCGGCCCCCGGCTCTCCGCCTCGGCGCTGGCTGCCGTTGCACGGGTGCACGCGCCGGAGCAGCCCAGCATGCCGATCGACGTATCCCTGGCCCCGGCCGATCGTCACCAGTTCGAAACCGGCATCGGCTATGCCACCGACGTGGGGCCACGCATGAATTTCGGCTGGAATCAGCCTTGGATCAACCGCTTTGGGCACAGCCTCGAACACGATCTGTTCGTCTCGCAGCCGGAGCAACAATTCACCGGTACCTATCTGCTGCCGCTCGACGACCCGCTGCGCGATCAGTATCGCTTCCAGTACGGCCTGCGCCATCGCGACAATCAGGACACGCGTACCAACGAAGCCACCATCGAAGCGGCACGCCGCTGGGAGTTCGACAACCGCTGGGTACAGACCCTGTTCGTGCGCGCTACCTACGAGGACTTCACCCAGGGGGGTGAAGCCGAAAGTGTTTTCATCTACTACCCCGGGGTGAGCTGGTCGCGTACGCGCACCCGCGACCCCCGTTTTCCCACCTGGGGCGATCGCCAGCGCATTACCTTCGAGTATTCGGACAGCGTGTGGGGCTCCGATGCCGACTTTCTGCGCATGACCGGCAACACCGAATGGATCCGCATGCTGGGCGACGACCTGCGTTTCGTCACCCGGCTGGGGGTCGGAGCCATCGAAACCGATGACTTCTCCCAGGTGCCGCCCTCGCTGCGCTTCTTTGCCGGCGGCGACCGTTCGGTAAGGGGCTACGGCTTCGAGACTCTGGCGCCACGTAACGAAGAAGGTCTGTTGCGCGGCGGGCAGCAGATGCTGGTCGGCAGCGCCGAGCTTCAGCGGCGTGTCTCCGGCAACTGGTGGGGCGCCGCCTTCGTCGACAGCGGCGATGCCTTCGACGACTGGTGGCCGGAAACCCTCAATACCGGTGCCGGCCTCGGCGTCAGATGGATATCCCCCGTCGGGCCGGTGCGTTTCGATATCGCTCACCCCTTCGATGACGAGGAGAACTCGTGGCGTCTGCACTTCGCCATCGGCCCGGAATTCTGAGAATGCGCCTGCTGCTGTGGTCGCTGCTCCGTTTACTGATCGTGCTGCCGCTGGTGGCCATCGGCATGCTCTTCCTCGTGCTGGGCCTGGCACTGTCACCCTGGGGGGCCGGCTTGCTGCTCGAAGAAGGGGCCAAGCGTGGTTTCTATCAGTTGGAGCGTATCGAAGGGGCGCCGCTGGATCGACTCGTGCTGCATGGGTTCCAGATCGAGGCGGGTCCTGCCGACATCGCCGCCGAACGGCTCGAACTCGTTTGGGCGGATGACTGCCTGCTGCGGGGGCGTCTGTGTATCGAACGCTTGGCCATGCAGGGGGGGCGGGTACGGCTGCAGCCGGGACAGGCCGCTGACGAAGCGCCCGCAGCAGCGGCCCAGGACGAGGCCGAGGCGAGCGATCCGATCCGTTTGCCGTTCCCCATGGAGGTGCGCGAACTGGTGCTGGTGGATACCCGGGTGAGTCTGGCCGACGGCACGCAGGTCGAACTCGCTCAGTTGGATACCACCGCCATGGCCGAGAATTCAGGACTGCAGCTCGGTGCTTCACGAGCCGAAGGCCTGAACGTGACGCTGCCCGCCGATGCCGATGCCGATGCCGATGCCGATGCCGAAGCCGTGGAGGAGAGGGCGGGCGAGGGGGCCGCTCCGCCGGCAGCGGATGTTCCCGATGAGCTGCCGGCGGCCACCGCGCCGGCGCCGTTCCACTTCCCGCTCGACATCACGGCCCCCGAGCTGGTCATCGAAGATGTCGTGCTGCGGCTGGGCGACGGCACCCAGGTTGCCTGGAACAGACTGCATACCGGGATCGAGGCCGAGGGCGAACGGCTGACGCTGCTGCCCACACGGCTCGAGCGGCTACAGGTCAGTCTGCCATCGGGCGGGGCCGAGCAACTGGCGCTGGAGGCGCCGGCAGGCACGCCGGTGCTGAGCGCTCAGGCACTGGCCGCCGCCGAGGCCGCTGCTCGGGCACCGCTGCCGATCGAGGCCGGTGAGCCCGACGAGCCACTGGCGCAGCGCGAGCGCATCGCACTGCCGGAAATCGTCCTGCCCTTGACGATAGCGGCGCCGCGCATTCATCTCGACGACGTCGAGGTGCGGGGGCCGCTCGATTATGACCTGCGTCATCTCACCCTGGCCTTCGAGGCCAGCGGCCACGTGGTCGAGATCGTCGCTCTGGAAGCCGCCAGCCTGGACGCCGACGTCAGGCTCGGCGCCCGCATCGAATTGCGTGACGATTACCCGCTCCAGGCGCGGCTGGAGGCCGCGCTGTGGCTGCCGGAGCTGATGCCCGAACTTGCCGGGCAGCGGCTCGACCTCAGGCTCGACGGCACGCTGGCCGAGCTGGACGCCGAGCTCGTGGCACGCGGCCCGGTGGGCACGCGACTGACCGCCCAGGCCGATGTGCTCGATCCTGAGGTGCCTTTCTCCGCCAGGCTGCGCAGCGAGTTCCTGCAGTGGCCGCTGCCGATGGCGGCCGCCTTCGCCGAAGAGGATGACGCGCTCGACGACCCCTATGTGATCGAGGACCTCGATTTGCGTCTGTCGGGCACTCTCGACCAGTACAGCGCGGCACTCTCGGCCCGGGTCGAGGGGCCGGAGGTGCCGCTGACCCGGATTGCCCTTACCGGTAGCGGCGACCTGGAGCACTTTGCCTGGACCCCACTCTCCCTGAGCCTCGGCAATGCCTCGGTGGTCAGCCGTGGGCGCCTCGAATGGCATGACGGCCTGGCGCTCGATGCCACCGTGCGCCTCGACAATCTCGACCCCGGCCAGTTCACCGATGCCATGCAGGGGCGCCTCAGCGGGAATATAGACCTCGCTTTCAATCAGGTCGAAGCAGGCTGGCAGCTGCGGGTGCCGCGGCTGGCCATCGACGGTCAGCTGCAGGAGCTGCCGCTGTCGCTGCGGGCACGCCTGGCCGGTGACAGTGACATGCGCTGGCAGGTACAGGAGTTCGATTTCCGCCAGGGGCAGAACCGCATCACCGCTGCCGGCGCCATTACCGAGCAGCGCATGGACCTCAGCGGCGAGATCTCGCTGACCGAGCTCGGCAGCCTGCACGACGACCTCAGCGGAAGCCTGAGCGGTCGCTTCCGCACCGCCGGTACACCGGAGAACCCACGCTTGCAGCTCGACCTGCAAGGCCAGACCCTGGCGTTTGCCGAGAACCGCCTCGAGGCGCTGCAGCTCACCGCCAGCGTTCAGGGACTGGACGATCCGGCCCTCGATGGCAATCTCGCCATCGAGCGGCTCAGCGCCGGGGGCCAGCGTTTCAGCGAGGTGTCGCTGGCCCTATCCGGTCGGTTGTCATCCCATCGGGCCGAACTGACGGCGCTTGCCGGGCGGGGCATGCCGCTGTCGCGTGCGTCCTTCGCGCTCGAGGGTGGGCTCTCCACCGAGCGTCAGCGCTACAGCGGTCGCATCGATCCGCTGGAGGTCGATACCGATTACGGCGAAATGCGCCTCGATGACCCCGTGACGTTCACTTTCGATCTGGCGACGGGCCGGGCCCAGGTGCAGCCGTTCTGTCTGCGCCGGGAGCAGGGCGGACACCTGTGCCTGGAAGAGACGCTGCAGGCCGGCGCCGATCAGGGCCAGGCGAGTCTGGCCGTGCGCGGGCTGCCCATGAGCATGTTCAACGAGTGGCTACCGGAGGACTGGCGAGCCAGCGGCGAGACCGACCTACAGCTGCAGGCCGGTTGGCGACAGGGCGGTCGGCAGTGGAGCGCCGAGGCGAATCTGGCCAGCCAGCTCGACCTGGAAGGGGTGGATATCTATGGGCAGCCCTGGGCGATGCCCGCGACTCGCCTCGACGTGCAGTTGGATGCCAACCAGGCGCGTATGGCGCTGGCTCTCGACCTGGGCCTTGGCGATGCCGGGCGGCTGGCCCTGAATCTCGATCTGAACGACCCGCTGGGCAGCGGAGAGCTTGACGGTAGTCTCGTCGTCGATGCTCTCGATCTGTCCCGCTACCAGACTCTGGCAGCCGGGCTCGACATGCTGGAAGGTGCCCTGGCCGGCCGGGTCGGAATCTCCGGAAACCGTGACAACCCCAGCCTGGATGGTGCGCTGGAACTGACCGGGTTGCGCGCTTCGGGGCTGGATGTGCCGCTGATCGTGGAGGATGGCCGCATTCGCATTGAATTCAACGGCGACAGTGCACGCCTGATGGGCTATGTCGCCAGCGACGACGGGCGCCTGGTGATCGACGGCAACGCCAGTTGGCCCTCGCTCGACGAGTGGCGCATCGCCATGGACCTTGACGGTACACGGCGGCCGCTGCTGGTGAGCATGCCGCAGTTCGGCCGCCTGCGAGTCTCCCCTCAGATCGCCGTCAGGATTACCCCGCAGGCACTGCGCGTGCGGGGCGACGTTCAGGTGCCTTGGGCACGACTGGAGATCGGCGAGGCGCCGCCGGCGGCAGTCAGTCCCAGTCCAGACGAGATCATCATCACCCGGCGCGATGAGGCCCGAGCCCAGCGGCGTGAGGAGCTGGAACCGACCGCCGGCGGTGACGAAGCCGCCGCCGTGGCGCTGCGCGAGGCGGGGATGGAACTGGACGTGCGTATCGAGCTACATCTGGGACCGGACATGATGCTTGCCGCGTCGGGCCTGGAAACTGGCCTGGCCGGCACCCTGCAAGTGCGCCAGCAGGATGGCCCGGTGCAGCTGTTCGGCGAGGTCAACCTCGTTGACGGTCGTTTCCGCGCCTTCGGCCAGGATCTGCTGATTCGGCAGGGGCAGCTGCTGTTCAGCGGACCACCGGATCAGCCGCTGCTCGACTTCGAAGCCATACGCAATCCCGACATCACCGAGGATGGCGTCATTGCTGGGCTGCGCGTTACCGGCTTCGCTGCCGAGCCAACCCTGGCGATTTTCTCCGAGCCGGCCATGGACGAAGCGCGGGCACTGTCGTACCTGCTGCGCGGCCGGGCACCACGGGACGGCGACGCGGACGGCGCGCTGACCTCGGCCCTGGTGGGCCTGGCATTGGGGCAGACCGGCGGGGTGGTCGGTGCCATCGGCCAGGCGTTCGGCATCGACGATCTGGCGCTGGAGACGACCGGCGTCGGCGACGACAGTCAGGTGGTCGTGAGCGGCTACCTGACAGAAGATCTGCGCGTCAGCTATGGTGTCGGTATCTTCTCGCCGATCGCGGAGCTTACGCTGCGCTATACCCTGTGGCGCAATCTCTACGTGCAGGCCGTTTCCGGAGCCGCCCAGGCCGTCGATCTGGTTTACATCTTCTCCCGGCCCGGTCGGCCGCCACGGCTCGAGCCCGCTCAGTGAGCGCCTTCAACGTGTTGCTGCGAGGATAACGTCATGAACATCGATCCGACTCATGCCCTGCCGGGGCGCGACACGCCGCTTCGGATATCCGGCGTGCATGCCGTCAGCGGCCGCTCGATGCTGCCGCCGTTTCCCGAGGGCCACGAGCATCTGGTTGTTGGGCTTGGCTGCTTCTGGGGCGCCGAGCGTCTGTTCTGGCAGCACCCGGGGGTGTATGTAACGGCGGTGGGGTATGCCGGCGGCGTGACGCCCAACCCCACCTATGAGGAGACCTGCTCCGGCAGGACCGGCCACGCCGAGGTGGTGAGGGTGGTGTTCGACCCTCGCCAGGTAGACGTCGAAACGCTGCTGAAGGTGTTCTGGGAAGCCCATGATCCGACCCAGGGCATGCGCCAGGGCAACGACATTGGCAGCCAGTACCGCTCGGCGATCTACGCCACCAGCGATGCCCAACTGGCAGCCGCCAAGCGCAGCCGGGACGTCTATCAGTATTCGCTGGCTCAGGCAGGGCGCGGCCAGATCACCACCGAGATCGCATCCCTCGATGTCTTCTATCCGGCCGAGGAGTACCATCAGCAGTATCTGCACAAGAACCCGGGCGGCTACTGCGGGCTGAAGGGAACCGGAGTCAGCTGTCCGATCGACTGAGCCGGTGGTCGGCGATCGAGCGCCACGAGTCGCCGAGACTGGCCCAGCCTTCCAGCTCGCGGGCGAGGCGTCGGGCCAGCCATGGCGAGAGACGCTTGTGGCGCCATTCCATGAAGCCGACGTGCCCGCCATGGTGGGTGATTTCCAGATGCACCGCAGCGGAAGGCTGTGGTAGGCGCTGGAACAGTCCGGCTGGCATGAAGGGATCGTCATCGGCGTGCAGGATCAGGGTCGGCAGCTCGATGTCGCCGAGCAGCCTTCCGGCCGAGGCGCGCCGATAATAATCGTCGGCGCCCTGAAAGCCGTGTAGCGGGGCGGTCACGGCATCGTCGTATCCACGCAGGCTGTCGATTCGCTGCAGCGCCTCGCCGTTCAGCGACAGCGGCAGCTCGCCGCGCACCAGCCGTGGCGCCACCTTGCGTTTGAGGGCCCTGAGTAGATGGCGTTCGTATACCCGGGAAAAGCCCTGGTGCAGGGTATCGGCGCTGGCGGCAAGGTCGAGCGGGGCGCTTATCACGATGGCGCCGGCCAGATCGAGGCCGCTGCCACCCTGTTCCGCCACTAGCTTGAGCAGCATGTTGCCGCCCAGTGATACTCCGACGGCCACCTTCAAGGCGCCGGGGTAGCGTCGCGAAAGTTCGGCGATCAACCAATAGGCATCGGCGGTGTCGCCGCTGTGGTAGGCACGCGGCAGGCGGTTCGGTTGACTGCCGCAGCCGCGGAAATGCATAAGTACCGTGCGCCAGCCCATGCGGCTGGCCGTGGCGAGCAGCCAGCGGGAATAGGGGGAGTGAAACGAGCCCTCCAGACCGTGAAACAGCACCAGGATCGGCGCCGTGCTGCTGGTGGGGATCGGCCGGATCCAGTTGAGTTCGACGAAGTCGCCGTCGGGGAGTTCGAATAACTCGACGTCACGGGCGAGTCGGGGGCGGGGCAGAAAGCGGGGCAGCAGCGTCTGAACGTGCGGATTGCTGAATCCGCGCGGCGGAGCAAAGTCGGCCTCTTGCTGCCGTTCACGCATGTCGCTCACTCGTGTTCCAAGGTCAGATTGCGTACCGAGTTCGTGGCGATGGCCACGTTGTCTTCGATGCGAATACCGCCATGAGGCATCAGGCGTTCGACCAGCGGCCAGTTCACGGCGCTACCCGCGGGGCCTGCCTCCAGCGGTCCGAGCAGCATGGGAATGAAGTAGAGCCCGGGTTCTATGGTGACCGCCATTCCCGCTTCCAGTTCCCGGGTCAGGCGCAGCGCCTGATGCTCGGGCGGAGGTGGCAGAGGCGTGCCTTCACGGCTCATGCGTCCGGCCACGTCGTGTACCTGCACGCCCAGCAGATGGCCCAGGCCATGAGGGCAGAAGGCGCGGGTGATACCGCTTTCGAGCGCGGCCTCGGCGGAGGCGCTGACCAGTTCGCTCTCGACCAGCAGTTCCCCCAGCAAGTGATGCATACGCTCGTGCAGCGCGACGAACTCGACACCGGGCGCCAGGGCGGCAACCAGTTGCTGCTTGATGTCGTGCATGCGCGTTATCAGCGCGGCGAAGGTGGGGGCGGCGTCCGGCCCCGGCCAACTGCGTGTGATGTCGGCGCAGTAGCCGCGGAAACGGTGCCCGGCATCCACCAGCAGGCTATGGCGCGACACCGGCGCTTCATTGGCGTAATGCTGATAGTGCAGCACCGCGCCATGGGCGCCGAGACCGATGATGTTGCCGTAGGGCACGTCGCTTTCACGCTGTCGCGATGCCTTGAGATAGGCCAGCTGAATGTCGAGTTCGCTCTCGCCGGCCAGAAATGCCTGCTTGGCAGCCTGATGTCCGCGCAGTGCCATCCGGTTGGCCTCGCTCAGGCAGGCGATCTCGTACTCGCTCTTGCATACCCGGCCCTCATCCAGGGCGATCAGCAGGGCAGGGGGATTGCGCTCGGCGCCAAGGGCGCGAGCCGTGTCGTCATCGATGTCGCCGATCACGGCAAGGCGGCTCGCCTTCACTGCCGGCGGTGTCTCGAAGCGACCGCTGATCACCTCGAGGTATTCGGTCCAGCCCTCGTCGGGCAGGCTTGGCGGCAGATGCCAGAAGTCGTCTGGCGCATGCACGAAGCAGGTCGTGCGCTGGCCCGGCCTCACCAGCAGCCAGCTATGAGTCAGGCCGGCCTGACCGGTCCAGTGCTGGAAATGGCCGTAGCTGCAGAAGCTAGCGTGCTGGTCGTCGCCGAAGTGCAGGGCAGGGTGGCCGCTGTAGATCAATACGCCGTCATACCCCAGGGCGCCCAACACCTCGGCGTAGCGCCGTTCCAGGGCCTCGAGGTGTCTGTTCTGAAGCGGGGCAAGAGCGTCGGGCATGTCAGGTTCCGGCAGTTGGTGGCTTCGATTCAAGTGTAAGGCCTGGTATGGGCGGTTTCGAGCCGGTCAGCTTCAGCCAGAGCCTAGCAACTGTCGGACGCTGCCTGAAGCCGGTCGATGCGATAAAGCGTGGCCACCTGATCCAGTCCTTCCACGGTACAGCCGAGATCGGCGATGCGACCATCGCCCAGGCCGTAGATCCAGCCGTGAACGGAAAGTTCTTGGCCGCGCTGCCAGGCGAGCTGAACGATCTTGGTGCGACACAGGTTGTTGACCTGTGCCTGCACGTTGAGCTCGCAAAGCCGGTCGACCTGCTGGTCCAGCGGTAAATCCTCGAGCGAAGGGCGATGCTGGCTGTAGAGCTCGCGCACCGAATGCAGCCAGTAATCCACCATGCCGCAATCGCCGCCCGTCACTGCCGCTCGCACGCCGCCGCAGCCGTAGTGACCGACCACCATGATGTGTCTGACCTTGAGGACATCGACGGCATACTGCACCACGGAAAGGGCGTTCATGTCGTTGTGATGCAGCAGGTTGGCGACGTTGCGGTGGACGAAGACTTCACCCGGTGGCAGCGAGACGATCTGATTGGCCGGCACCCGGCTGTCGGAGCAGCCGATCCAAAGATAGTCGGGGTTTTGCTGGCGGGAAAGGCGGGTGAAATAGTCCGCATCTTCCTGACACATCCGCTCTGCCCAGCGCCGGTTGTTTTCCAGCAGGCAGTCGATTTCCTGGTTCATGGCAGAGTCCGTCCGAAGGTCAGAGAGTGGGGAGGGCACCTTTTACCGCCATGCCCCGAGTCGGTCAACCAGGAGCTGCACCTAGGTACCACTCTAATGGGGCACCGCTCTGCGTGGGGCACCGCTCTACAGGGTTACACCTGCACTGTTATGATCTGCCGATCAGACCGGGTATGCCACCAATCCCGGCTAGACGAGGAGAAATGCGTGTCAGACTTCGACTATGACCTGTTCGTGATTGGCGCCGGCTCCGGTGGGGTTCGTGCCGCCCGCACCGCAGCGGCAACCGGTGCCAGAGTGGCCGTTGCCGAAGATCGCTATCTGGGCGGCACCTGCGTGAACGTGGGTTGCGTGCCCAAGAAACTCTATTCCTATGCCGCCCATTTTCACGACGCCTTCGAAGACGCCCGAGGGTTCGGCTGGAGCCTGCCCCAGGCCCCGCGCTTCGACTGGGCCACCCTGCGCGACAACAAGGTGCGCGAGATCGAGCGCCTCAACGAGATCTACGGTCGTCTGCTGGCCAACGCCGGGGTCGAGTTGATTCACGGCCGGGCGCGGGTAGTCGATGCTCACCGCGTCGAGGTCGATGGCCGTGCCTACACCGCCGCCAAGATTCTGGTGGCCGTGGGCGGCTGGCCCTGGGTACCCGACTTCCCCGGTCGCGAAATGGCCGTGACGTCCAACGAAGTGTTCGATCTGGAGCGCATGCCGCAGCGTTTCCTGGTGCTGGGCGGCGGCTACATCGCGGTGGAGTTTGCCAGCATCTTCAATGGGCTGGGCAGCGAGTCGCACCTGGTCTATCGCGGCGAGCTGTTCTTGCGCGGCTTCGATCGCGAGGTGCGTGAATTCACCCGTGAGCAGATGGCCGCCAAGGGTGTGAACCTGCACTTCGAGACCAATATCGAAAGCATCGAGAAGGTAGAGGGTGGGCTTCTCGTGGCGCTGACCAACGGTGAGTCGCTGGAGGTGGATGTGGTGCTGGCCGCTACCGGCCGCAAACCCAATCTCGAGGGGGTCGGGCTCGATGCGCTGGACATCGCCCTCAACCCCGACGGTACCGTCAAGGTGAACGACCGCTTCGAAACCACCACACCCTCCATCCTGGCGCTGGGCGACGTAACGGGCGGGCCGGAGCTGACGCCGGTGGCGCTGGCGGAAGCCATGCATCTGGTCAGCCAGCATTTCGGTGAGGCACCGTCCAAGCCCATGGATTACCGCAACATCGCCACGGCGGTGTTCTGTCATCCCAACATCGGCACGGTTGGCTTGTCGGAAGAGCAGGCGCGCAAGGAGTATGACGCGATCCGCGTCTACCGCACCGATTTCCGGCCGATGAAGCATACGCTTTCCGGCAGCGAGGAGCGCTGCCTGATGAAGCTGATCGTCGACGATGTCAGCGACGTGGTGGTCGGTGCCCATATGGTCGGCGAGGAGGCGGGGGAGCTCATTCAGGGCATCGCCATTGCGGTGAAGGCGGGGCTCACCAAGGCGGACTTCGATGCCACCGTGGGCATTCATCCTACTGCTGCCGAAGAATTCGTCACCATGCGCACGCTGTCGAGGCGCTAGAGCGGCCGCCAATCGAGCACGTTCTCTGCAAGCACTCAGTGCCTCACGTCGGGCCGCCTTTTCAGGCGGCCCGTTTCATTTCCTACGCCGGTGAAATCCTGGACTAGACTTGCGATAGATCCTATCCAGGCCGGCTTCGCGTTGTAGGCGATGCGTACGGCTTGGAAAATCTTGATAATTTTTTGTTATTGAACTGTGCCTCAGTCATAACGCTAGTTTTGATTTGTCGCTAAGCCCTGTTATCATTAGCTGCAACATCGCTACAGCGAAACCTGACCATGAACATGACACCGCAGCCTTTCACTCCTTCCGCCGACCTGGCCCGCCCCAGCGTGGCCGATGCCGTGGTCGGTAGCGATGCCTCGCCGCTGTTCATCCGCAAACCCAACCCAGACGACGGCTGGGGCATCTACGAACTGGTCAAGTCCTGCCCGCCACTCGATGTCAATTCCGCCTACGCCTACCTGCTTCTGGCGACCCAATTTCGCGACACCTGTGCCGTTGCCACCAATGAAGAGGGCGAAATCGTCGGCTTCGTTTCTGGCTACGTGAAGAGCAACGCGCCGGATACCTATTTCCTGTGGCAGGTGGCGGTGGGCGAGAAGGCGCGCGGTACCGGCCTGGCCCGGCGCCTGGTAGAAGCCGTCATGAGCCGCCCCGAATTGCTCGACGTGCACCATCTGGAAACCACCATCACGCCTGACAATCAGGCGTCCTGGGGGCTTTTCCGCCGCCTTGCCGATCGCTGGCAGGCACCCCTCAATAGCCGTGAATACTTCTCGACGGATCAACTCGGCGGTGAGCACGACCCCGAGAATCTCGTACGTATCGGCCCTTTCGATACGCGGCGCATCTGATCCCCATCCCATTGCCGGACGGCCGAGCGGCTCGGTCGTCCACGCAGCCTTTCGCCTGATCATCTGACAGGAGGTCACCATGCAGACCCAGACACTCGAACGTCTCGAATCCAATGTGCGCACCTATTCCCGCTCGTTTCCGGTGGTTTTCACCAAGGCCAGGAACGCACGCCTGACCGACGAGGACGGCCGCGAGTACATCGATTTTCTGGCCGGCGCCGGCACCCTCAACTATGGCCATAACAACCCGCACCTGAAGCAGGCGCTGCTGGACTATCTCGATAGCGACGGCATCGTTCACGGCCTCGACTTCTGGACCGCCGCCAAGCGCGACTACCTGGAAACCCTCGAGGAAGTGATCCTCAAGCCGCGTGGGCTGGACTACAAGGTGCATCTGCCGGGCCCGACCGGCACCAACGCCGTCGAGGCGGCGATTCGCCTGGCCCGGGTAGCCCAGGGCCGGCACAACATCGTGACCTTCACCAACGGCTTTCACGGCGTGACCATGGGCGCGCTTGCCACCACCGGCAACCGCAAGTTCCGCGAAGCCACCGGTGGCATCCCGCTGCAGGGCAGCGCTTTCATGCCATATGACGGCTATCTTGGCGAGCATGCTGACACGCTCGATTACTTCGAGAAGCTGCTGGGCGACAACTCCAGCGGCCTCGACCTGCCGGCGGCGGTGATCGTCGAGACCGTACAGGGCGAAGGCGGTATCAACGTGGCCGGGCTCGACTGGCTCAAACGTCTGGAGCGGATCTGCCGCGACCACGGCATCCTGCTGATCGTCGACGACATTCAGGCCGGCTGCGGCCGCACCGGCAAGTTCTTCAGCTTCGAGCATGCCGGCATCACGCCCGACATCGTCACCAACTCCAAATCGCTGTCCGGCTTCGGCCTGCCGTTCGCTCACGTGCTGATGCGGCCGGAACTCGATAAATGGAAGCCCGGCCAGTACAACGGCACCTTCCGCGGCTTCAACCTGGCTTTTGCCACGGCCGCGGCGGCCATGCGAAAGTACTGGCAGGACGACACCTTCGAGCGTGACGTTCAGCGCAAGGGCAGGGTGGTCGAGGACCGCTTCCAGAAGATTGCCGCCTGGATTGGCGAGCAGGGTGTGAATGCCAGCGAGCGCGGCCGTGGTCTGATGCGCGGCATCGATGTGGGCGACGGCGAGCTGGCCGACAAGATCACCGCCAAGGCCTTCGAGAAGGGGCTGGTGATCGAGACCAGTGGTCAGGCCGGCGAGGTGGTCAAGTGTCTGTGTCCGCTGACGATTCCCGACGAGGATCTGCTCGAGGGGCTGGATATCCTCGAGGCCAGCGTAAAGGAAGTCTTTGGTTGAGCGGCGATTCGCCGAGCAACGGGCAGAAACCGGCCGGCTGCGGTGTCAGCCGGCCAGTCCATGGATCGTATGGAGTGACAGAGCAATGATCGTTCGCAATCTCGAGGAAGCGCGTAAGACCGACCGCCTGGTCAAGTCGGAAAGCGGCACCTGGGACAGCACGCGTCTGGTGCTGGCCAGCGATGGTGGCGGCTTCTCGTTCCACATCACGCGGATCTACGAAGGCACCGAGACTCACATTCACTACAAGCATCACTACGAGTCGGTGTACTGCATCGAAGGCGAAGGTGAAGTGGAGACTCTGGCCGACGGCAAGATCTGGCCGATCAAGCCCGGTGACATCTACGTTCTCGACCAGCACGACGAACACCTGCTGCGCGCACACAAGACCATGCATCTGGCCTGTGTGTTCACGCCGCCGATCACCGGCAAGGAAGTGCATCGCGAGGACGGTTCCTACGCGCCGCCCGACGAAGCCTGATAGACTCAAAGGCTCAGGTACAGACCGCAACCCCGGCCAACGACCGGGGTTTGGCGTATCAAGGCACCGGGGTCTGGCGTATCAAGGAAAGAGACAGGTAAGGACGGCATCGCCCGAGCGCAGTGATTCTGCATCCCGATAGTTCGCATAATGTATATTATGTTAAATCAGCTATCTGTTACGATGTTGGACAAGCCCACCTCGAAATCCTTATCATCCCCCGTCATGCCCGGCGCGATTGCCCAAGCGCCCCAGACCCCGGTGTTACCCGGGATTGTGCCAAGCCCACTGTCGCTGCGCCCAATGCGCTGTCCAAATGGAGGCTGTCGATTTTCATGCAACCGAGAACGCTATCCGCCCCCGCCGTCTGGTTGCTGAGTTCGTTGTTGATCAGCGGATGCGCCCTCAATTCCGGGCCTCAGGGCGAGCCTGAGCCCACACTGAGTCCCGACCTTTTCGAAGCGCGTATCGGCCAGCTCGAGGAACGCATGGCCTTGCGCTGCGACCAGACCGAGGCTCACTTCGCACAGCATGAGCGCCACCAGGCCGAGCTGCTTGCCGAACTGCGCGATGCGGGTGTCACGCTGCGCCACCTGCGTGGCGACATCGAGCGGCTCGAGCAACGTAGCGGCGACGAGCCGATCCTTGTTCCGGCCGAATGCAACAACGAGCTGAGCGAAGCGCTCTCCTCCAAGGAGATGGTGGGTCGTGCCGAATGGATCGGGCTGCCGGAGGTGGGTACCTATCTGCGCGCCCGGGTCGATTCCGGGGCCAACACCTCCTCGCTGAGTGCGACGGACGTCACTCGCTTCGAGCGCGACGGTGAGGATTGGGTGCGTTTCAAGCTAGGCCTCACCGACAACGATATCGTCGTCGAGCATGTGCGCGACGAGTGGATCGAGCGCCCGGTCGAGCGCCGGGTACGCATCATGCAGGCCGCCGGCAGCGAGTCGCGCCCGGTCGTCAGCCTCATGATGACGCTGGGTCCGATCCGCGAAACCGTGGAGTTCACCCTGAGTGACCGTACTCACCTCAACTATCCGGTGCTGCTCGGTCGTCGTTTCCTCATGGACATCGCCCTGATCGACGTGGCAGAGAACTATCTCCACCCCCGTCCCGAATTCCCCGGTGGCCGCCCTGCCTCCGAGGCGGCCGAGGACCAGATCAACGACCGGGACGAAGAAGAAGGCTGATCGTGGCCTGACTGCCCTACCTGCAAGGATTCTACATGTCACGACTGCCCTTCTACCTCATCGTGGGCCTGCTGATGGTGCTTGGCATCGGCACGAGCCTGCATCGGCACATTCAGATGGAGGTGCCCTGGACGCCCGGTGAGCAACGCCAGATCTGGGAGGTCGAGGCCATCGTCGACTTCTCCGCACTTGGCGATCCCGTGCGGGTCGATCTGGCGCTGCCTTCGCACCAGCGTGGCTATCGCATTCTGACCGAGAATACGGCCTCGCCGGGCTACGGCCTCTCGTTTCTGCAGGATGAGCGCAGTCGCCGCGCGCAGTGGTCGATTCGCAGTGCCACGGGCAGCCAGCAGCTCTATTACTCCGTGCGCTTGCAGGTGACCGAAGACAGGCGTCAGCAGCAGATGGTGCGCCCGCCGCTGCGAGAGATCAGCTGGGAGCGGCCCTACGATACCGCCGCCGCCCAAGTCATCGAGCGGGCCTGGATGCGCAGCGCCGACCCCTACACCTTCACCCGCGAGCTGATCCGCGACTTCAGCGAAGACCGCCAGGGCGAG